>CAXHHS010000583.1:0-5113 GCA_964015645.1 uncultured bacterium | reverse complement strand
AGATGCAATGGAGTCTCGTGGGCTCGGAGATGTGTATAAGAGACAGCCCAATTTCAGCCCTTGAATATGCGCGTGTAATTTGGAGCGTAAATCTGAAATCAAACGAGCGCTCAGCCAGGAACTTAAAATACCGATAAGCCCCTTGGCTGCGAAATAGGTGATGAAACAAGCCACCATCAACACAATCCAGAACCACAAATCCGTGGGATCTTTGGTTTCGATCACTTCATCGACAATCCGTTTGGTGATGTAAGGCGGCCCCATTTGCGCGCTTACGGCGACAAAGGTAGAAATTATCACCAATATCAGGCGAGTGCGATATGGCTGCAAAAAACCGATTAATCGCCGGAAAACAGCAAATTTCGGCACACACACGGGACAGTTTGCCCCGCGTTCGGTTAATGGACTGTTGCAGCGGGGGCAGTAAAGCGGGCCTTCGGGTTCCGCAAACTCCGGTGTTTTATCCTTGAGCAGTTGATTGATGATTCTGGCAATTGTCCCAAACTCCGGGATCATCGCTTTGGTGTAGTAGATTAATTGCCGTTCCTCGTCTTCCAAAACCGCTGTCAACCCGGAACTACCGAGGTATTCATCAACCCGAATTTCTTTAATATCCGCTAGTGGCAAGGCATGGTTAACGGTTTTTTCATCGGATGTTAAAATGTGGCTATCCGTAACGATCAAATAAATTTTGCCAAATTGCCGATCCGGTGTTAAATCGCTTGCGACTGCGTATTTGATATTAATTTCCGTATCTATATGAGAATGTAGGCTTTCTAGAATATGATCGGGAATTGTCTCGTTAAAGCTGATGGGGTTCCTCCTGGTTGATGAAGGAGTTTTGAATGTTTTTCTGGGAAGTGGTTCACAGTTTAACAATAATATTTGGTTTTGATAATTCTATTATGAACTCTTTCATAAGTTCTAATGTTTCATCAGCTCTTTTTTGATAATATATATCGGAGCGTAGTGGTTTGTTTGTCATCAAATAATCTTCAAAAAGTTGAATATTCTTTTTTAAGGTATAATACTTTTCAGTATCTAATGAACTTATTTTGATTCTATTCTTGCATTGATCAATCGAGTCAAGATAAAGGCCAAGGTTATTATCAAAGATAATAAATCTCTTTATGATTTCTTTACTCTCAAACTTGGTTCTATTAGAAGATTTTTTATATTTTATTTTCTCAATGTCTGCTATAATGGATGGGATATTTTTCTTTATTTTATCCGAATATCGGACAATCCTGTCTTGGCATTCATTAATAGAATGTTTTTGAATTAAATAATTGAAAAAATAGAAAGCAATCCAAAGTTGGAATAGGCTAAATATCCCCTTATACCACTCTTCTGTAAATACAGCAATATCAAATTTCAAAGTTTCTGACCATAGAGAGGGGATAAAAATTAAGAATAATATTATAAGAAGGAATAAGTAGGTCGCTTTTGTCATTTTAAAATATTATTTTCAGCTGTTTCAATTTTTTGTATTAAATCGCTAAATTGGTGAATATAAATTGTCTTAAAATCACGATCATTTCTTAAATAGCCTTTCTGACCATAATCTCTCATCGCTATGCCTAAAAAACGTGTAAAATGAAAATTTCCGTTATATGAGAAGAAATCCTTAAATAAATCCTTTTGTTTTCTATTCATTTTAGAATACCACTTACATTCTTTCTGGTAAAGAAACTTTATAAAAGAATAAATGTTATTATAAATTTCTGCGCGGGATCTCGATTCACTACAGTTTATTATTTCAAAGCCATCATCGATATAGCAACCATCTTTCATATAACGAAGATATTCATTTCGCTTAACAAGCGTATTTAAATAGTAGGCTCCAGAACTTGTAATTTCTAACTTGTTTATTTTCTCTAAATCATCATTGGACGAAATCTTAAAAATATCTGCTGAGGATAATAGTCCACAGTTAATAAGCCTCTTTAAAGCAAAGTTTATTGCCTTAACACATCTTTTATAATCGATTGATGAATTATTGTCCCAAAAAGTATCAAAATATAAGTCTTTAAGTGCAGAAATATTTTGTTGGTCATTGTAAAAATATGAAAGAAGATGCACTCTTATTAATTGATTATTTACTCTATATTGCCGATTTGAAAATAAATTGATGATTGTATCTTTAGGGCGAGCTATTCTATGATTTCTAAAATAAGTACTATAGTTGTGTGTGATGATAGACGCAAAGGCGATCCATTGGGGAAAGTATTCTTGAAACTCACTTTTGTTATATCCTTTTTCTGTTAATATCCTTTTTAATGCGTTATGTTCATCTAAAAAACCAGATTGTGCATATACCTTTAATAAGTGTGCCCAATTATCCAAATCTCCTTTACTAACATTCCTTAAAAACTCTTTGACGGCATCGGATAATAATAACTTTATAAGAATTTCACATATATTTAGAATATCCTTTGTGCTTAATCTAATGTTCCCAAATTGAATTGTGCCATTGATGCTTCTATTAATTTCTTTTCTCATCAGCTTAAGGCCATTATATAATATTTGTGTAGGCTCAGGTTCATTTAATTTTATTCTAAAATTTGCAAAGACCTCGTTAAAGTGTTCATATTTATTCTTTATTTCATAAAAAGTATTTGGTCTTAAAGAAATTATTGCTTGTAAATCTAACAGTTCGCATTTTGCGTGAATATATTTTACTAAAATATTGATAACATCAACAGAAAGTGGATCGGCATTATCAATTATAAGAATAGGGGAATACCCATTTTTTTCTTTCAAAAATTTTAAAACCCAATAATAGGCTTCATTTTCGTCAATAAACTTTTTTCTATTTTTAAATATTTGTTTATCAAATTCAGTTGGATCACTATAACAATGAGCTATAAAATCTTCTACGAAGTCTAATTCAGGATCACATTGTTTTAAAAATGACCAGACTTCTTCAGAGTGAAATCCGTTACCTTTTTTTAAGAGAGGTATACAAACATTGGAAATCGATTGTCTTATTATTTTAAAATAAAATAGCTTTTTAAAACCTTCAATATCTCTTGATCGTGAGATTGATTCAACCTCATTTATAAATGATTTTAAATCGATGTAAATAGGAATAATCTTTTGTGCTATTCTTTTGCCATATTGCTGAATCAAATAAAAAAAGAAATGCCTCAAAAGTGTTGTTTTACCCCACCCAACATTACCCAAGAGTACTGCTATCATACTCGGTTTTTTTTCAATCCAATCAATAAAATCGATCTCATATTGACTGATTTTACCAGAGTGAATTTTCTCTATATTGAAATATTTTTTTATTTGTGGTATATTTTCCAAACCTTTTGGACGAAAAATAATATATTTATCAAAAAACTTCTTTTCATCATCTGATAGATCATACTTACAAACTCCATCGATAATTTTTAATTTGTTTTTGAAAAAGGAAGGGGTCTCACGAATTATATCTATAATATAGTTTTGAAGAATAGGATAAAAACTATTATTAGGTAGTTTGCATTGAACTGGGTTTAAAATTTCGGAAGGTCTCATAGTTGGAATTCCTTTTCAAATTATTGTTGTAGCTAAATTCCTTAATTCTGTTCTATATATTAAAATTCTTGATAAATTAGAAAATATTGAAATTCTTATGGAAAATATAACCTACTTGTAATGTATACTACAGAAAAGACATTATGCTCCATTAATTCAGATTAATTACTCAATTTCCCTGTAAACATTTTTCCCACCTCCATCACACCCAAATTTTATAAACCCTTATCTTACGCCCTTTTTAAAACTGGCAGCGTTTTTGCCAACACTGCCGCCCGGAGTTTAAATTGGGAGTGGAAAAATGAAGATCTTTCTCATTTTTTGTACGATTGTATTGTCTTTTGCAGGAAGCACGATGGCGCAAACGGATTTGCTGAATGTGTTATGGGACCCGAACACGGAACCGGATATCGATCGCTATCGCTTACAGCGGGCGGTTAACGGAAGCGCGAACTTTGCGGATGTGGCAACGGTTACTCATCCGACGGTGCAAGTGAACGACAGCGATGTCAGCCCCGGCAATCTTTATACCTACCGCGTGGCTGCGATAGACCAGAGCGGGAATAGCAGCGCTTTTTCGACTGTGGTATCCGCCGGTCTGCCAAAGCTCGATCTGTCGATTGGAGGGATTCCTAACAACCAACCATTCATTCTGGAAAAGGTCGCATTTCTGAGCGATCCGGATGATCCCATCGAAAATCTTACCATCATCATTGACCAGGAAAACAATGTAGTCGTTACCGTGCAAAACAGCACAATTGAGATTTCCCCTTCGCCTGCCGGTTACAGCGGCCCGGCATCATTTCGCATTCGAGCGGAAGACAGCGAGGGGTTTTTTGATATTCAAACCGTGAATTTTACATTTCAAAACATCACTGAAATTATCCTGAACATCCCGGGTATTTCCTTTGATGAAGATAGCAGCACCGAGCTTGCCCTGGATGATCACGTCACAGTCACCGGCACAACACCGGCGGATTTAAACTGGAGTTTTTCCGGTGGTGCGAATTTGAATTTGGCTTTCGATTCGCAACAGCGAATACTAACGCTGACCACTATCGAAGCGAATTGGTTCGGGCAAAATAACATGACAGCAACGGCTACAGCACCGGATCAAACATCAGCCTCAACAACCTTCCAGGTAACGGTCAATACGGTCAACGATCCACCCATCGCCAGCATTCAAGAGCTGCAAATTTCCGGCGATCCGGATAGCAATATCATCGATCTAAAGCAGTATGCCGAGGATGTGGACAACATTCCCTCCGAACTCAATTGGGAGTTTACCGGTTTTGTCAATTTCAATTTTGAATGGGTAAATCAATCAGCCAATATTGTAAAAATTATACCGGTTGAAGGGGCTGCCACAGAAACCGGCATCTTTCGGGTGAGTGATGCCGCTGGCGCGAATGATGAAGCAGCGGTTACTTTGAATTATGGCATCACCACTGAAATTATTGTCTCCATCCCTAACCTTTCCTTCGACGAAGATAGCAGCACTCAGCTTGCATTAGATGATCACATTACCGTTACCGGCGCAACACCTGTCTCTTATACACATCTCCGAGCCCACGAGACTCCATTGCAT
>CAXHHS010000582.1:0-5115 GCA_964015645.1 uncultured bacterium | reverse complement strand
ATTTTATTTAGAGCGAGATTATGAGTTGCGTTCGCAATTGCTTCCGGATCGATGTCGATCCCGGTAATGTGCGAAGCGCCTAATTTGCGAGCAAAAAGGGCCAAAATACCGGAGCCGGTTCCTAAATCTAACACTTGTTTTTCTGTAAAGTTGAGTTTTTGCATTGCCTGCATCATTAGCCGGGTTGTTTCGTGATGGCCGGTTCCAAAAGCCATTTGCGGATCGATAATAATTTCTTCTGCCGTTACAGCAGCCGGCAGGTTTTCCCAGGGAGGACGAACCCAAAGATTTTTAACAATGTCAACCGGGGTAAAATATTCGCGCCACTCGCTGTTCCAATCACTGTAGGGCAATTTTTCAAATTGCGCTTTTCGCGGATCAAACCCCGGGTTATTTTGATGCAGGCTAACCATAAGATTTTGTAACTGTTCCGGGTTCCACTCTCCCGGTAAATAAACAATCCATTCTTCAGCGTCGAGTTCCCGGATTCCCAGGCAGCCCGATTGGTGTAACAGGCCGGATAAACGATCAATATCGAAACCGTCGATTGGTAGGTGTAATTCATAGTATGTTTTTGTGGTATTTGTCGCCATTTCTTGCAAAATAAATTTTGCACTCCTTTAACGAATCGCAATATTCACATTAATTCCGAACTCGAACGCTTTCGTGGTTCCGGTGCGTTTATTTGAGGATCGGCTTTGTTCAAAAAATGCTGTTCCATTCACTTTTTGGCTAAACCGGTAAGTTATTGCCGGGCGTATTTTAAAACTGCTAGAGGTGTCCAGTTCTTCGAAGTCATCCGTTGGCGTTCTTCGAGAGAAATTTTTGTTGTTGGTATTATCAATCGCCATGGAAAATTGAATTTCATTTTTTAGCTCGTTGTTTTTGAGAAACGGAATTGGCAATTTAAACCCCTTGGTAACCGAATAAGAAGCATTGAAGTTAAAGCTCGACTGCTCCCGGCGAGTTGTAGCACCCGCGGCACGGTAATCAAACGTTTTACTGCGGTTATTGCGAAACGTTGCCGTTATCCCCCAAAGCGTATTTACCGTTATCCCCAAAAATGGCTGAAAATTATTAGAATATGTGGCGTTATCCTGGGTTCCCGCTGTATCTAAAGCTCCCTGGAACCGTATTGTTTCGGAAAACTTTCCGCTTCGGGAATGCTCCAAAGTGGCATTTCGGGCAAACTTTTTGAACAATGGTAATTTTTCCAGGCCGGAAAGGGTAACACGCCAATCGGGTACAAAATTCCACCAGTCATCGTGTTTATCTGGATTCCCCGGATCTTCGGAGTTAAAAAAGATGGTGTTACTTTTACTTTTGGTTCTCTGCTGGTCGCTTTGGTTTTCTTGCTCTTGCAAATTATATGTTAAGTTTATTTTAAGATTGTTTGCTAAATCCAGGCTTGTGCGGCCGTCAACCGAAAATCGATCCTGAATATTTGGGCTTACAATGGCTTTGTTGAATGAAGAATCGATCCCGACGCCAGTACTGTCGGAAATCCCAAATTGATATTGCCATCTCGGCACCCCGGAAAGGTTTCTATGTGAAAAAGAATTATCCTGCCGCACATCAAAAGAAATTGATTTAAAGGTGTCGAAAAAGCCCCAAACGAGTAACAACGGGTTTGGCACTTTAAACCCGGCCCCATCTTTCTTTTCTTTGTCTTTTTCTTCTTCATCCGGTTTGTTTTGGGTATTGGGCGGTCTTCTGTTTCTTCCTCTCCGTCCTCGAGTCGGCGCCTGGGTTTTCATTTTCGGAGAATAAATTTTATTCAATAAAGTTGAAAGGCGAAAGTCGAAGTGAAAATTATGGCCAACGTTCGATGTCGCACTGCGAGCATTAATTTGCGCGCGGTCCAAAGAATAGGAAAAATTTGAAGTGTATCGATAATTCCCATCCAGCCAGGACAGCAGCTTGGGATTATACGTAATCCCAAACCGTTGTGAAATACGTTTATCTTCCCCAAAATCCCATTTTGAAAATATAGAGTTGAGAACATCGCGGTAGCGGTACTCATTGGTAATAAATGCCGGAATCGTATCCCCCGGTAAAGCCGTTCCCGAATTAAATACCGGGTTCGACTCCAGTCGTGGATCGCTTTGGTAATCGCGGTTAAAATCTAACGTAAGCGTCTCTGTTAACTTATAATTAATATTGAATTTACGGCTTGATTTTACATCGATACTTTGAGTCGTATCCGCTTCCAAGCGGTTACGGCGAGTAGTCTCATTATCAGATAATGACATATCGAAGTTAAATTGGCTGGGAGTGTAGTACAACTTCATTCCCGTTAAAAATTTCAAGAATTTGCTTTTTCCCAACCAGCCAAAGGGGTGAAAAAAATTGTTCCTTCCGAACGGAATTTGGTAGCTGAGGCGGCTGCTGATAGATTTATTATCATTAAACAACTCGGTGGGGCTGGTAGAGTGCTTATCGGAAAAATCCACATCTACCACTAGTTGGTTTAGTGTGAGCCGTAAGAGCCAAAAATCCCTGTTTTTATCGCGGCGCCGAAAGGTGCCGCCTAACGATCTTGTTTCCGTTAGTGACACTTGATCGTTTAGCTCCGCCGGTAGTTCTCCGAAACCAAAAAAGGCGCCCATTCGATCACCGAAGCTCGTTAAATCGTAATTTGTCCGTTGATCGCTGTTATAAAAATACTTCGGCACATTCAACGAACGCGTATATTTTCCATCGAGGGGAATTTCGAATCCCCAGCTTTCCGGCATAAATTTGTGCAACCGGAGACTGGCAAAATAAGATTGTTTTTGCCGGGTTTGATCTTTGCCATTTTGGCTGGCAAATTGTTGTTCCAGGCGGCGAAAGTTATCATCCACTAACTCCCATTGGGCGCGAATGGAGGCAATATCAGCCACTCCTAAATCGATAGACAGGCGTTGCGCTACCCCGCTTTCGCGATCAACGCCGGTTACGCGGAGTTCATCAATCCACACTTCTTTATCGATCAGGTCAAATTGTCCCTCATTTTTTACCCCGATAACAATGTAATTGATATTGTGCAGCCCCGGGTTTCCAACAACAAAAAATTCTTTTTCGGGGGAATTAGGATCAGGTCTTCGATAGATGGGCAAATTGGCTAAGGTATCCCCAACATTTACCCGAAATGAATCACTTTTGGTTTTTGCCAACAGATCAAAATCCAGTATAATTTCATTGCGATTTTGGTTTTCGCCCGCATCCCAACCAGTGTACACCAATTGGCGATATTCATAGTAAATTTGATCCGTAGGGCCAAAGCGAATGAAGAAAATCGCTGAATCGCCCATTGCCGGATCCAGGCGATTTCCATAAACAAAGGCTTTCAACCGCCGGTAGTTAATCAAATTAACCTTTTCCCGAAACTGTTTGCGGACTTCCACCCTGCCTTGTGGGGGAATATCGAACAATTGTAATGCCAGGGATTGTTCCTTGGAAACAGCCCCGGTTATCCGATCGCGAATACCGGCTACTCCCGGCGGTGGAACATAACTTACCGGCGGTGCGGAATGTTCTTCGGTATTATAAACAGTAATTGAAAACCGTTCCTGGCTTTCCTGGTCTAATTTTATATTTGTGGTGTCATTTGCTGCGAATCCTTCTTCTTCCCATTCGTTACTTACAAAGTCGAAGGTAGCAATTTGTAATGTGTCGTAATCGTTGGGTTTAATGGGTATATCGTTTATCCAAAGCCGCACGTTAAAAATTTGCTGGAAAGTGGTATCGGGGTTTCCGAAGGTGAACAATGTATCGGTCAAGGGAATTCGGTATAATTTCCAGCCGGTGGGAATACCGTTTTCGAAGGTGGTTTGGCTGGCAAGAAACCTGGAGGTGTCGTTCGCAAGATCAAAGCTATAAGTAAAATAATCGTTAAACGTATTTAAGCTGCCGTCGCCATCCAAATCTTCCGTATCCGGGAAACGAGCGCCCTGGGCATTAGAATTTCCTTCCGTGCCGTTAATTCGTGAAAATATCGGGTTGGTTGAGCCAGGATCCGCCCAGTCATCATCCCCGGCATCGTTGGCAACATTATTTCCATCGATACCAACAACTCCATCAAGCCCGGTGTCTTCGCCCAGATCTACATCCAATAAACCGTTTAAGTTAACGTCTTCATTATTTAAATTCCCAAGGGAGTTTATCATGGCATCGCCCCTGGGGAAAGCGCCCCGGACGTACCAGTCTTCACTAATTCGACCAATATCGATATTCACTTGACCTTTGTTTCCCCTTACCCAAAGTTCGATAAATTTCGTTTTTTGCTGATCGGAAAACGTAACCGTGCTGCGCATCATGCCGGCCCAGGCGCTGTCCTGGGGGATTCCGTCATTTTTCCAGCGTAGATTTAATACATTTGTGGTGGTGCCGGACTGCGCTGTTACATCACGATCCGGCCAAATGCTTTGGGTGGGAATTTGATTAAAGGGGTTAAACCAATTAAATTCATTCAGCGATAGGCGATTCCTATCCATCGCCAGCAAATAATCCGACTTGCTCCTAAAATCACCTTCTTGGAACTCGTTCATGGGATTGGAAAGTCTTCGAAATCTTGCCGGTGCAGATGCTGCGCTCCAAATTCGGAATTGGATGCCGAGAGAGGTAAAGCGGCGGGCGCCTTCAAAATCATCGATAAAGGCAACGCCATCGTTGTCACCGGTTCCCGGCTGGTTAAAAGTATTGGGGTTGGGATTTACCTGGGCATACTCCGCTTCAATTTTCAACCGGGATTCGGCAGAGGTTTCCACAATTGGCAGCGCGTCGAAAATGCTGGTCAAAAAGTTCGGCTTAAACTCTAACGACGTGTTAATATCCCAAATTAAATTTCGAATTGGTTCCTGTCCCAGCCGTATTCGCTGGTCTAAGGTTGACCGGCTGTGATACAGCGCCGTTAAACCGATGAAATTACGCTCGCCGAATTGGTATTCCAGGCGACCGCCAAGTAAGGTTTTTTTATCTAATTGAAACAGCGCCCCGCGCTCATATTCGATATCCACCTGGGCATCCGAGCGGCGAGCTTCCGGGGCGGTGATTTCTAACTGACCGCTAAAATAGTCGATGTTATAATCTTTATCGCGGGTTAGCTCACGGCCATTTAAGCGCACTCTTTCCGAG
>CAXHHS010000581.1:0-5124 GCA_964015645.1 uncultured bacterium | reverse complement strand
CACCATTACTCCATCAATCCATTGTTCCAATACTCCAATTTAGCTACCGTTACTATATTAGCCAGGTTTTTAAACATTATTCGACATCGTCTCTCTTACCCCATCCGCCGCGTAATTTCGTAATGATTAATCAAAACGTGACTGAGATAAGTTGTTGCTTGCTCATTTGCCGGAATTTTACCGTAGGGTTCGTACATGCCTTCATCAATGGTAGAAGAAAGCCCGGCGTTATACCCCACAGCCGCAGCTAAAATATTTCCGCTGCGCGCTCTTAACGCCCTGGCCAGCATTTTAACCATGGAAAACGCCGGTTTGCGATAGGTGAACCGTTCTTCAAAATTAAGAATAAATTGTAAATCGGTTTCATTAAAAATATCCCGGCTTTCAACATTGGCTTTTAAATATGTTTTAAACGCTTCCCTCGCGTCCCGCATTTTTTCGTTATAGTCTTCAATTTTTTGCAAATATTTTAAATGCTCGCCCGCCGCTTTCCGGTGTTGTTGGGTTTTATTTTGGTGAATGACTTCCAGGGCATCTTCCAATGAATACCTTTTGGAAGGTCTTTGAGAACGGCGAAAGCGATTGCGCTCCCGCCGCAGACGATAGTATTCATCCGCTTTTCCGGCGTATTTTGTTGATTTATAAGGCGATTTTTTGTGAGCGTTTTTTGCGCCGGCACAAAGCATTCCGTACTCCTTCGCCGTCGGCTGAATAAATTGGCAAATTCCAACTGCTAAAGAGGACGACACAGCGTATTCGTAAAAATAAGACTCTTTCATCACCTGGGCCATTACCCATACCGGGTCTACCGGGTAAATTGAGCGATGTTCATTAACCGCTCGCACAACCCAATACACAATGTTGGTGATGCGTTTTTCAAAATCCACCTGGTTAAACCGCTTGCCCCAAATGGGCATTGTTTGATTGGAAAAATTGTCTTGTAAAAAATCCAGGGTAGCGCGGGTTAGCTGGTATTGATAACGGTTGCTCTCATAATCAACCGCGGGAGAGTAATTACGAGGAATGATTATATTAATTGGCGTATTTAAATCGATCAGCGAAAAATTGCCATTTGCTAACAGTTTATGAACATCGGATAATGACAATATTGCAGCGCTGCCAATACTTTTCAGGAATAACCGGCGATCCAGCTTCAAACATCCCCTCATTCAAAATGGTTTTTATGCTCTCGCAATACAAACCCCCCGGAAGTTCAAATATGCCGTATTGTAAAACATTTTTTGAGAAATGCAAATTAAATTTCTGTTAATCAGTTTTTGGTTTATCTTTACTTTTACTTTAACCGGATAAACCAAGTTCTATGAAACGCTCTACTTAGTTAAAGATTTTCAATTTTCAATAAACAATATTCAATGAAAAGGATTTTTGATTTCGGATTTGCAAAAAAAATCGTTAGCAGTTTGGTTCATTTCAGGCGATATAAATATTTTTATACTGCCGCTGCCACTCGCTAAACCAATAATTATGCTTAACTTGCAGAGTGAGGGCTTACAGAGCCTGTCGGGGCGGTTTGCAGATTACAACCCATTTTCCCCCAACCATTTCAGCAGCAAGTGAAGTTCAACTGCAAGACTATAATCTAACTCGAAGTCCATAGCAAGAGAAATATCCCGATGACCATCAAGAACCAGTTTTAGCTTTGAAAAGCCAAGTTTTTGATTTTCCGGAAGGTTCATATTTAAATACTGTTCAATTAATGTTTCCAAATCGGAGTTGCTGCTTTCTTTTATTCCTTTTTTAAATCTCTCAGCGATTTGAGCAAAACCACCTTGACCATATCCGCCATCTTTTCGATAGCTTAAATAGGCGCTAAATGCTTTTTCCCATGCCTGCTCTGCAGCATTGGGATTGCCAGTTACGGTTTCCAAATCATAAAGATTAGCAAATGAATTCCAGGGCTGTGCAGCGTGACCAAACTGGCTTTTACACTCAATTGCCCGCTGAATCTCATTCCGGGCTTCATCATATCGTTTTAATTTAATCAAGGTATTTGCAAGGTTGTTTCTTTCCTTGCCCTCGTTTTGAAGGTCATTAAGTTTAATATCGATATCACAAGCCTGTCTATAAAAAGTTACGGCATCTTCTAAATAACCTTGTTTATCATATAGATTCCCAAGTTGTCTAAGTGTAAGAGCTTCTCCACTTTTATCTTTAATTTTTATACAAATAGCAAGAGATTGTCTATATGCTTTTTCCGCTGCTTTAAAATTATCAGTTTTCTCATAAACTATACCAATTTGATGATATATTGTAGATACCGATTGTTCTTCACCAAGCTGTTCCATAATATTTTTCGCATTTTCATACGCTGCTATTGCTTCTTTATATTTTTTCTGATAGATATAGACAATACCAAGTTGTCCTTTGGATACAGCAATAGCTCTTTTGTCATTCAAGTTTTCTTGTATTTTCAAACCTTGTTTATAAGTCTCTTCAGCCTCATCCAACCTGCCTAAATCTGTTAAACAATCCGCTTTTTGCGTTAAAGATTTTGACATCATTCCTTCGGCATATTTATTGCCTGCATCTGCCAATTTTCCAAAACGAAGTATCGCCTGTTCTATAAATCCAAATGCTTGCTCTGAAGAACCTGCGCTTGATATTATTCCTCCAATTAACCAATAAATATATGCAATATTATAATCAGCACCGGGATATGCATCTTCACCTTCATCAAGGCTTTTCTGCAGCAGTTTTTGAGCGGTATCATAAGCTGCCTGTAAATTTCCCCGGGCCTGAAACCGCTCAATCTTCAGTCGTTCAGCTTCATGTGCAGCACTACTCCACGCTTTAATATTTTTATGGGCCATTTCCCTGATTTCTACTACTTTTTGCAGCGCCCTTGGTTTATGAAGTCTTGCAATTAGCTGCTCAATCCTTGAGGCTGTATTAACAACATCTTCCGGGGAATACCTAGCCTTCAGGTAATTCAGGAGTGTTAACAGATTTGCCAGTTCCAGAATGGTCAGATGAGCGGCTATTTTTGCATCTTTAAACCATTCTTCATATAAATAATTTACTAAACCAACCATTGCTTCTGCCCATTTAACCTGTATCTCCTCTTTTTCAGATTCGGATATTTGGGAGCGCATATAGGACGGTAAGGCCGGGTCTAATTGTAAATGGTTATATGCTTTCAGCTCGGCTAATCCAACATTTATTAACTGTGCTGCAATTGCCCGTATGTCTTCCGGTTTTTCCAAATTTAATAATTGCGCCCAGACTACTAAATGCACACCGCCATGAAACAGCGCCAGAACGTTTAGTTTATCCCTCACATCTTCTGGCAGTCTTCTTAAAGAGAGTTCGATGCTGGCATAGAGGGATTTTTCACGGTCGTTGGGGAATTTTTTATGGATGCCGGCCATTAATTGGTTTAAATCTACGGTGGCGGCCAATACGCCGCGGGCAGCAACTTCATTAGTGAGCAGCACCAAAGCCCGGGCGTGGCGGTTTACGGCATTTACCAGGTTTTTTATTTCTTCTGGGGTACTACCGCTGTCATTCACCGGCGGCTCCTGGCCATTCTGTTTGAGGATATCACAGACCAGATCGATGGCGTCGGTTTCGGTTAAGGCGCCCAGGGTTATTTCATTTTGGGCAAAGGGCGCTGGGAGTTTTTCCCGGGTGGTAAAGAGCAGGCGGGTTTTTTCAGATGCTAGTAAAGATTTGCACAAATCGAACAGGTCATTTATTAATTTATCATCAACCAGGGCATCATCGGTTTGGGAGGGATCCGGGAGGATCGATTCCAGATTATCAATAACGATAATGGTGGCATGATCATTCAATTCTCTTTCAATGGGCTGTAATGCTTCTTTCTGGGTTTTGTATTCTGCCACGCTGTAGTGGGTACCTTCGGGAACAAGCTGTTGGCCGATTTCATCAATCACTGCGCGAACTTCAGTTACATTTTCCACGCAGACAAAGGCGGCTTTATCAAAGCGTTCGGTTCGCACCAGCCAGTGAGCCAGTTCCAGGGCAATAGTGGTTTTTCCGGCGCCGCCCTGGCCGCGGATGGCGGCATATTGTTTTTTGGCAAACAGACGTTCCAGGGCCAGCAGTTCCCGGGAGCGGCCCACAAAAGTGTGGGGCATTTTTCCCCTTTGTTCGGCTATTTTTCCCAGGCTGAGGGTTTTCTGTTGTTTAATCGTTTGCACGCTGCTTTCGGCTGGAATTTGGGTAAATAGCTGGGGATCGCTCTCATCCTGGAAGAGCACCGGCACAAACCAGTCTTGCAAGTGGAGGTCGCCAGCGCCCGGTATCTTTCCCCGGTAGGTGTCCAGCGCCAGCGTGGATTGAGCATCCAGCACAGCTTTGCCCACTCGCGTGCCATGGGCAATTTGGTTATAGAAGGTTTCCACAAATTTGGCGGCGGTGGTTACCAGCACCGAGTGGGTCATGGCAATTACCGAGGTAATGCCTTTTTCCAAAAGGGTTGCTGCAACCGAGGCAGTTGGCTGCTTGTCGGTTCTGGCGGTTTGGCAGGCTTCCAGGAACATCAACGGGATGCGGTATTGGTGGAGGTTTTTACCGATTTCATCAGCATCAATCAGCACGCTTCTTCGATTGTAGAGTTTGTCTTTATCGCGGGGATCTTCAAAACAGAGCGCCCCCAACCCGGTCAGTTCGTTATACACGCCATGGCCGTCAAAATGGATCACATCATAGGGATTTCCGGATTCCCGGGCGGTTTTAATTTCCGCCATCATTGCCGGGAAAGTGGCCGGGGAACAGACGGTGAGAGAGACCAGTTCATCCCCCAGGTTTTCAACCGCGGTAATTAAGGGAATGGCGCTTGCCCGGTGGTCGATATACCCGGCAATGTCGTCTTCCGGGCGGGCGGATACCAGTAAAATTCTGATCGGCAGTTTGGCGATTGCCACATCGGTAATTTCCCGATTGGGAAGTCTTCGTTTAATGCCAACCGGAATCGCTCCCCGGGCCAAATATGCATCTTTATCATGAAGCAATTCCCAGGGAATTGAAAGCAATTGGGTTGCTGCTTTTTCGGTTTTTTCTCTCTTATTTTTTGTTGCACCGGCTGGCGGTTCTCTATCCACCATCACGGAAAATCGTAAATCATAATCTGCAGCGCAGGCT
>CAXHHS010000580.1:0-5124 GCA_964015645.1 uncultured bacterium | reverse complement strand
ACAGCGTAGGCAACAGCAGCGCCTTTGCGCTCTAATAAGGCGTTTGTTCCGGCTGTCGTTCCTAACCGGATGTTCGCATTTTCGATTGATTGATCGCGCCGCAATCGCATCAATTTACGAATGCCGATTACCGGGGCTTCTTCACCGGAGGTCAATTCATACGATTGCCCGGGTGAAATTGCAATTTTTGCACCCCGCTCCAAAAACAGCGTACCGGTTTTTGCGTCAAAGTCATTGATTAAAAGCCGGTCGCGGATTTCGCCGGCTGTATCGAAAACAGAAATGGAGTAGCCGCGATAAAATCCGGGCAGGTCGCTAATAAGGGTAGGATCGATAATGATTTGGCTGGTTGAACCGGCGCCAGCTTTTCCTTTGATTACACCGGAGCTTAATATTTTACAGGTGTGCAGCGTTCCATCCGGTGCGCGGCCTATGCAATCAGTAAACGTACCGCCAACATCTATCCAAAAATGCCATTGCATCTCGTGTTTTTTCGCATGTTTAGCTCCGCAAGGCGTCCCTTCGGGGGAGACTGAGTAGTTGCCAATTAAGCAGGTTCAACTTCTCCGCTTTTCTCGACGGGCTGAGTTAATTGCCCTTCAGTCGCTGCGATAATGGTGGAAGCGGTGGCATCGCTGGTAACATTTACCGTGGTGCGGAACATATCGAGAATTCTATCGACCGCCAGAATCAGGGCAATGCCTTCCAGGGGAATCCCAACTTGCTGCAAGACAATCACCAGCATTAAAATACCCACGCCCGGTGCTGCGGCGGTGCCGATGGAGGCCAGCGTGGCAGTCAGAACGATCATTAATTGATCGCCAATGCCAAGCCCAATTCCGTACACCTGGGCAATAAAAACGGATGCAACGCCCTGGTAAAGCGCAGTTCCATCCATATTGACTGTTGCACCTAACGGGAGAACAAAACTGGCAATTTCATTTGAAACACCCAGTTCTTTTTCACAGGCTTCCATTGTAACCGGCAGGGTAGCGCCGCTGGAACTGGTACTAAAGGCGACGAGTTGTGCTTCACGAATACCGCGTAAAAATTTAAGCGGGCTTATCCCGGTAAACAGTTTTACAACAAAGGGGTAGAGCAAAATAACGACGATAAGCCCGGCAGTGGTTACGATAGAGTATTTAAGCAGTGATGTCAGAATATCGAGGCCAAAGCTGCCCACGGCATCCGCAATCAGCGCAAACACGCCATAGGGAGCAATTGTGATAACGATTAAAACGATTTTGATCATCGCTTCAAAAATGCCATCGAAAACAGCGATGACTGGCTTTGCTTTTTCCTGTGGTATCAAGGTAAGCGCGATGCCCGACATAATCGCAAAGAAAATGACTTGCAGCATACTCGCCCCGCTCAACGCCTCAAAAGGGTTCTGAGGAATCATATTTAAAAACGTGTCAACTGTGGACAGATTCCCCTGGGCGGCAGCAACTTTATCTCCCGCTGCTCCACTATAATTTTCCAATAATTTTGCTTGTACATCCGGCGACATACCGCTGCCCGGTTGAAAGATGTTCGCGAATAATAGCCCAATAGTAATCGCAACTGCCGTGGACGCCAAATAGTATACCAGCGTTTTGCTGCCAATGCGCTTCATTTTTCCGAAATCGCCCAGGCTGGCAGTTCCGCTAATTAAAGAGGCCAAAACCAGCGGTACAACGATCATCTGAATCAAGCGAATAAATGCAGTTCCAACCGGTTTTATTTCGATGATGTTGGTTTGAAAGATAAAACCGGCAACAGCGCCTAAAATCATCCCCAGGACAATTTTTGTATGCAACTCCATTGCAAACATTCGCTCGAACAGTAAATACAGCGCAGTTAACAACAAGGCAGATCGAATCAGCTGCATTAACCCTTCCGGGATAACAGTAAAGTAATTCGCAGGAACGCTGAACAGGTAGAGCGAAACAACGCTCGAAACCAGGAACAGGCCGATAGTTACAGGGGTTAAGGATTTTGGTTTTATCATGGTTCTCTCCAGGTTTTTACTCCTTTGGCTCTGTATAGTCTAATTGTTAAACCAATTGCTCTCAGGTGGCGAGTTTAGCCATTGACTATACCACTCAACGAAAGTCATCTTTTCTTTCGGTTGAACTCCTATAAGAATCTTTGCCCATTTATTTCTTATTCTATCTGCATCTTCAATAGTTTTACTTTTCCTAGAAACAAACTCCGGCGGGTTTTTTACACATGGAATAAAGCCTGCCCAATCAACAAAATGCCAGACAAATCCTCTTTCTTCTCCGTTGATTACAAGATAATCATCATTTGCACAACCATGTTGGCATAATATAAGAATTCCATTTCCGTTTGAAGATTCATCAAAAATATGGGTTGGCTTTGCGAAAACCTTATCAGGCTGCCCATCATCCCAATAAAAACCATCGTATTTTTTGTAGATTGGATCTTTACCCGTTAATGCTCCTTTTAATGAATAAAGTCCGTAACTTGGGCCTGCTCCACCATCCCCTACATTTAATAAAAACTGTCGATGTTCTTTCGGTAGATTAATTTTAAATTGTTTCTCAAGTTTCAGCAGTTGGCGAGGGTCGATAGGGTTACGTAATTTATATTGATGCTGTTGTGCACCAAATGCAATAAAATTAGGATCAGCAAGTTTTTTCTTACGCAATTTCTCTAAAACGTACTTTCTATCCATAGGGTAGGAGTTTTGATTTTAGACAATATAAAATCCGTTTAACCCGTTAAATCTGTAGTCTTTATTCTACATAAAATGAACATACGAAATTACAATATATAACAGCGAAGAAATACCTGCCGCGGCCATTGCAAGCGGCAATTGGGTTAAAACGTGATCCATCAAATCCGCCCCGCAGGCCATGGCGGATAAAATAGTGGTATCGGAAATCGGTGAGCATTGGTCGCCAAAAACGCCGCCGCCTAAAATTGCTGCGAAGTTAATCGTAAAATAAAAAGGATCGGGCGAAATCGCATATCCCAATGGTAGCGCAATCGGGAACATAACGGCATACGTTCCCCAGGAAGACCCGATGGAAAACGCGATAAACATACAGATAAACATCAAAATGCCCGGTAGAATGTAGGGAACCTGCCGCAAAAATTCCGCGGTTAAATCGATGATATAAAATGATGTGCCCAAAGACTCCGACACATTACCGAGCGTAACCGCCAATCCTAAAATAACAGCACCGACCGTAATCGATTTAATCCCATCGATCAAGCCGTCGAATACGTCATTCAATTTCATTCCCCGGAGGCGAGAGAGCACCATTGCCACAATAACCGATAATCCGAATGCCTCGAAAATCATTAGCGAACCGGTGATCAACCAGGAAACAATCGAAACCCCCAAAAGCACGCCAATCGGCAGCAGGAAATCGATCATCGCGGGTTTATAATAATCCGGCACGTTGGTTACGTTTAGTTCTTTGGAAATCATTGGCTGGGAATCGGGATGATCTAATTGGCCGGTTTCTTTAACGCGGGTAATGGCTTTTTTCATACGTTTTCCCATAAACGGGAGTTTATCCAAAGCAAATAAGAGCGTAAATGTAACAGCAAGCCAACCGTAGAAGTTGAAGGGGATGGCTTTAAAGAAAAAGCTCAATGCGGTTTCTTCGTTGGGGATGATTGCGCTAATGGAATCAATCAATATTAAACCGCCGATGTAGGCTGGCCAGGCATTGAAAGGGATTACCGTTGCAATGGGCGACGCTGTTGAATCTACAATATAAGACAATTCTTCATGGGAAACTTTTTCCCGATCCGCAACCGGTTTTACGGTTGTACCGGTTAAAACGGTGCTGATGGTTCCGCCCTGGTGAAAAATAATTCCCATTGCCCAGGTAAACAATTTGGCCGCCCGGCGGGTTTTTACAAACCGTTCGGCAACGTAATTCGCAAAATATAGTGCGCCGCCGTTTTTATTCCACATCCCAATCAAACCGCCTAGCGCCCATAAATAAACTAACAAAATCTGGCCATATTTTTTGCTCCCCAGGCTGGGAATTAAATATGAATTGATGATATTATATTGTGCTGTCACCAACCCGCCCAATACAATTCCGATAAACAAGGCGAGAATAACATTGCGAGTGTAAAAACAGATAATTAACGTTAACAAGGCCGGCACAAGCGAAAAAAAACCGTGATGTTTTTGTGTCTCCGGGTCAAAATCAACTACAATACCATACCAAAGAGAAGCGGCAATCAGCAAAACAATCGGCAGCCATAACCAGCTATGGATCTTATCTTTCATGAAAAGTTACCTTTTGGAGCAGCCATAAAAATAAAGCGGAAAAGATTGTAAGCTATTATATTTTCTCAGTATATCCGGGCTATCATTATACTGATGATTGATTAAAAAACAAAATTTTTTTTGCCCGGAGATAGTATTTGCTGATTTCAATTACTTGCCTACTAGAACTGATATGTAGTCGAATTATTAATTTTAATAATAGTTTGAGGGACCTGGTAGTTTATCGGCAAGAGGCTATAGCTTCTGCTATATTTTTGTGATTCTTATATTAAAGCTCAGCCATCGATAGCGCCCACTGCGAATTGGCAGCAGGCACTATTCGGATCGCGCATTTATGACTCCCATCAGGTATTTGGCGCACGATGATGGCTGAGGTAAACCGTTGCAAATGAGGACAGGGGTATCTACAACGGTATAGGTGTTAGAGTTTTATGATTTTATGCGAACAACATCGCCATTAGAAGCATCAATCCGTACTTCCGAGTCACGGTCGGAAGTAATAAAAAAGCGGTATTCCCAGCGGGTATCGCTTTCATCTTCTTCCAGTTTCCAGGAGGTAATTTGGCCGTTTTGGGCAGCAAGCGCTGCTTGTTTTGCTGCGGAATATAAAATTAGGCCCATTCCCGGGTTTACTTCATAATCAAACGACGGCGACAAACCGTGGATTTCTTTGAGATTCCCGGACTCTGCGAAATATTCGAATTTTAATTCACCACCGCCGGGTGCTGTCATTTTCACTTCCCAAATCATTACGCCGTCTTCAAATTCCTGATGTACATTAGTGACGGAGCCACTGAGAATTTGAGTGGTTTTTAGCGCTGCCTCTGTATTAGACCTGTCTCTTATACACATCTCCGAGCCCA
>CAXHHS010000579.1:0-5140 GCA_964015645.1 uncultured bacterium | reverse complement strand
GGGTCAATTATCCCCAATTTATTACGAGAAAAAATTGATTACTATTCACAATTAAAAAAATCACTTGAAAATGAAACTTATTTTCTCTATTTCCGAATAGTAATCAGTTTGAAAGGAAAAAGGAACGACATGAAACTCCTATCCAGATCCGAAGAAATCATTCTCCTCACCATTTGGCGATTGCAGAAAAATGCTTACGGGATGGCGATTCGTGAGCAGGTGGCGAAGGCAACCGGAATTAAATGGTCCTTCGGAGCAATTTATGCGCCGCTCAATCGCTTACTAAAAAAAGAGCTGGTTCGCTCCATCGAAGGCGAGCCAACACCGGAACGCGGCGGTCGCCGAAAAATTTATTACGAACTCACCGGTGAAGGCAAAAAAGCTCTCATCGAAGTGCAGAAAGTGCATGAGGCTATTTGGCTGGGAATTCCGTCGTTGGAATCCGGTAGCTGAGAATCGGCCGATCGCCCCAACTCGACTGAGAAAAATATGAAACCACAACTCTCCAAGCCCCCCAAACTCGCCGAACGGCTGTTAGCAAAAACAACCGATTGGAAAATCCGCTATTCGGCAATGGGGGATTTTGAAGAACAGTTTAACGATATTGCCCAAATAGAAGGGGCAGCCCGGGCACATTGGTGGTATTGGTGCCAGTTGTTGTGCTCGCTGCCTGCCTTCATTTACGATACAATTTACTGGAGCATCGCTATGATTAAAAACTACATTGTGATTGCCTTTCGCAATTTGATACGGCAAAAAATGTATTCTTTTATCAACATCTTTGGTCTGGCGTGCGGCCTGGCGCTTAGCATCCTGATTTTTATGTTTGTACGCAATGAATTTTCCTACGACACATTCCACCAAAATATTGACCGAATTTACCGTGTTTGGCTGTATCAAAACACCCCGGAGCGGGGAGAGGTTAGGTTCACTCGCACTTCGGTACCAATGGGACTGGCATTAAAAGAGACTTACCCGGATCTGGAGCAAGTCGTGCGAATCGTATCCTCTTCCGGGACAGTTAAATATGGCGGTGCCGCGCATACGGAAAAAATTTCTTACGTTGATGACGGCTTTTTCGAACTGTTTTCATTTCCGGTTTATCATGGCGATATCTCCCAGCCATTAGACGCGCCGAACGCCGCAGTCATTTCCGCCGAAATCGCCGAAAAATATTTTGGCAATCAAAACCCCATCGGCCAATTACTGAATATAGAATTAGCAGACTCGCTTCACGTGTTTTCCGTAACCGCAGTTGCCGGTAATGTGAAGGGGAAATCCAGCATCGAGTTTAGTGTTTTGCTCAGGTTTGAAAATTTTGCCCATATCTTCAGTAAAGAATGGTATGAGTCTTTCACCGCCCATTGCCTGGAAACCTATGTCCGCTTAGCGCCACAAATTACGGAAGCGGAGTTTGAAGCAAAATTACCGGCAATCGCCAAAGTATTTTTCGAAAAGGAAATACGCGAAAATACGAAGCACGATGTTTTCCTCCAGCCAATGGCCGATATTCATCTCAATACCGATTTGCCGCCCGGCGATTCCCCGGTAAGCGATCCGTTATACTCCTACATACTGGCAACATTGGGGTTGATGGTTCTATTCATCGCTTGCGTTAATTTTATTACACTCTCGGTTGGCAAATCGACCTCGCGTGCAAAGGAGGTCGGCGTGCGCAAAGTGTTGGGTGCCTTTCCTCTACAATTGAAGCAGCAATATCTTGGCGAAGCGTTTTTAATGAGCACCCTGGCTATGATTTTTGGTGTGCTGCTTGCAAAACTCTTTTTACCAACATTTAATGAACTGGCGCAGCAGGAATTAGTCTTTAGCCCGGATTTAACGCTAATACTGGTTCTGATCGTTTTAACGATAACAGTTTCACGGGTGGCGGGATTGTACCCGGCGGTTATTTTATCAAAATTCCAGCCGGTTGCGGTGTTAAAAGGGTATATCACCGCGTTTTCCGGCGGAACAGGAAATCTTCGTTCGGCATTCCTGGGGAAAGGGTTGATAATCCTGCAATTTGCCCTCTCGGTTTTCCTGGTGATTGCAACCGTAGTCATGTATCAACAGCGAAGTTTTTTACAAGCAAAAAATCTTGGGTATGATCAAGAACGGCTCATTGAGCTATCGTTGAACAGCCCGGTAGATTCTAAATCCGCCAATGCGCTATTTGAGCGTGTTCAAACACAATTTTCTCAAAATAACAAGGTTTTGCAAATCGCTGGTGTTTTCAATTCGTTTGGGGATGAATGGACGACGCTTGGGTTTAACGATGAGAATAATAATTATCGCGAATTTTCTTACAATCTTGTGGATTACAATTTTATTGATGTGATGGAAATTGAATTAATCGGCGGCCGCAATTTCTCAAAAGAATATAGTACTGATTATGATGAGGCGCTGATCGTAAACGAAGCCTTTGTAAACTATTTTGAATTAGATGATCCCTTGAACGGTGAAAAGATCACCGCCAATTTTGACACACCGCATCGCATTATCGGCGTGGTAAAGAATTTTCATTTCAGCTCTCTTCACCAGGAAATTAAACCGCTGGCGCTTTCACTCAGCTTTAAACCGTTTTCCGGCGTTATTACCCGTTTAAACAGTGACAACTGGCCGCCGGTGATCAACCAGGCAGTATTGCGCGTTGCACCCGGTGAAACACCGGCGATCATCGATGAAATTCGCGAAAACTGGAAGCAGATGACACCGGACGCGCCCTTCGAATTCCAATTTGTAGATGAAACCCTGGAAGCAAAATACCAGCAAGAGCGGCGCTGGGGCAGGATTATCAATTATGCTTCCGTTTTTGCAATTTTGATCGCCTGCCTCGGTTTGTTCGGATTAACCACGCTGGCGGTAGAGCGGCGCATAAAGGAAATCGGCGTGCGCAAAGTGTTGGGTGCATCGGTTGCCGGGCTGGTTTCGCTAATCTCGAAAGAGTTGTTGCTGCTGGTTGCCATCGCTAATTTCATCGCCTGGCCGGCGGCCTATTTTGCGCTGGGAACTTGGCTGCAAGGCTTTGCCTACCGCATCGACATTACCATCTGGTCGTTTGTACTCGCCTCCGCCTTAGCTGTTTTGATCGCTATTGTTACCATCAGTTCCCGCGCCATCCGTGCAGCGTTAGCAAATCCGATTGAGGCGTTGCGGCACGAGTGAAAAACGCAAAGCGCAGAGGGCAGAGCGCAAGGCGAGTTTAATGCTCTGCGCTCTGCGAGAACTAAGATTATGAAACGAAACCACTACAACCCACCAAAACTTGCCGAATGGCTCCTCTCCCGAATCATCGACCGCAACATTCGCTATTCGGCAATGGGCGATTTTGCGGAGCAGTTTTATCAAATCGCGGATTTTGAAGGGATTTGGCGGGCGCGATGGTGGTATTATCTGCAACTGGTTCGATCAATTCCCTCGTTTATTTTTGATTCAATTTATTGGAGCATTGTTATGTTTAAAAATTTTCTGATCGTTATGCTGCGAAATCTAATTCGCAGTAAGGTGCATTCGTTTATCAATGTTTTCGGGCTGGCGATTGGGCTGGCCGTTTGCCTGCTAATCCTGCTGTATGTGGATAATGAATTAAGCTACGACCGCCATCACCCACAATATGAAGATATTTATCGCGTTACTACTTTTATCTATTCCGAAAGTGATGAAACCGATATGGCAACCACCCCGCCGCCGGTTGCCGTAGCGCTAAAGGCGGATTTCCCGGAAATCCAATCCGTTTCCCGCTTGATGAATCCGCCGGGCGTGGAACAGAATATTGTTACTTTCGACGAGAAACAGTTTTTCGAAACCAACGGCTACCTGGCGGATTCCAGTCTTTTCGAAATATTCAGCTACCGGTTTATCGCCGGAAACCCTGACAAGTCGCTGGTGGAACCGAATTCCGTAGTGCTTTCCGCCAGCCTGGCTAAAAAGATATTTGGAAATGCTGAACCATTAAACGAGGTTATTCAAATCGGCAATAATTTCGGTACTTACGATTATAAAGTAACCGGTGTTTTTCTCGATCCGCTGGAGAACAGCCACATCGACGCACGCTTTTTCACTTCACTCAACAGCAGCGGTATTGGGGAATATGCATACAATCTCGATGTGTGGTCCGGCAATAACTTTTTGCTGACATATATCAAACTGCACCCCGGTTCCGATCCCGCTGCGCTGGAAGCTAAACTCCCGGCGTTTTTAGAAAAATATGCTGCCGAGCAGTTAAAGGAAGCGACGTTCAATAAAGAACACTCGCTGCAACCGATTACCGATATTCACCTGCACTCCGCAAAGGTTGCGGAGTTAAGCAGCAATGGCAATATTTTGCACGTTTACATTTTTTCCACTATTACGGTATTTATTCTGTTGATCGCCTGTATCAATTTTATGAATTTATCGACTGCGCGCGCCGGCAAAAGGGCAAAAGAGGTTGGCTTGCGCAAGGTAATGGGCGCGGATAAACGAAAGCTCGTTCTGCAATTCTTAGGCGAATCCTTTTTTATTTCCCTGCTTGCCATCTCTTTGGCATTTGTATTAGCCAAACTTGCCTTGCCGTTGTTTAATCGCCTGGCAGATTTATCGCTAACCATCGATAGCAAAAACCTGCTTTTTTATCTCCTCTCCGGTGGAGGTATCGCACTGGTAACCGGCGTTTTAGGCGGGTTTTATCCGGCGTTTTACCTGTCGTCTTTTCAACCGGCGAATATTTTAAAAAATCAGAAATCCGTGGGGAAGAACAGCCGTTCGCCCTTACTTCGGAGAGTTTTGATTGTTTTCCAGTTTTCGCTTTCGATTATCCTCATTTTCGGATCGTTGATTATCTCGCAGCAGCTTACGTTTATTCAAAACAAGGATCTTGGTTTCGATAAGGCGCAACGCCTCATCATTCCTTTTCGCATTAACACCGACGGCCAGCCGCAGCAGCAATTTAAATCTGCGGCGTTAAATATTCCGCAAATCGTTTCTGCCGGCGGCGCTTCCAGTTACCCGGGAATATTCCTCATTTATGATAATTATTTTTACCTGCAAGGAAAATCACCGGATGATAAAGTGCATTTCAGCATTAACCGCATCGATTACGATTTGATTGAAACATTGGGCTTCGAACTGCTGGCAGGGAGAAGCTTTTCCCGCGACTATC
>CAXHHS010000578.1:0-5143 GCA_964015645.1 uncultured bacterium | reverse complement strand
ACTTCCGCTTTAGATTTTAATCGACCAAACCGTTTTTTATTGCATAAAACATCAATTCCCCATTATTCTTGAATTTCATTTTTTGCAATGCGCGCGCTCGATACGTGCTAATGGATTGTTTGCTTAATGCCAGATCTTGTGCTATTTCCGAAACGGTTTTTCCCCGGGCAAGTTTACATACGATTTGATATTCTCTTTCGGATAACCGTTCATGCAGGTTTTCCGAGGTTTTGTCAGTTATATTTATTGCAATTTTTTCTGCTAAAGCTGTGCTGATATATTTTCTTCCATTCATTATAGTTTTAACGGCACTTACAAGTTCTTCGGAAGCACTTTCTTTACAAACATACCCATCCGCACCGGCTCGCAGGGCACGTATTCCGTAAATATCTTCCGAATACATACTCAATATCAATACATACATACCCGGGTGCGTGGTTTTAATCTCTTTAAGAATCTCGATACCATCTTTTCCCGGAAGTGAAATATCGAGAACGATCAAATCATATTTTTCTAACAGCATTTTTTGGAGGGCTTCCTGGCCGCTGCCGGCATCTTCAATGCTGTCAAAATCTCCGTTATCCTCTAAAATACGTTTAATACCATCGCGTACAATCGTATGGTCATCAACAATTAAAACATTGCTCATGGCATACCCCTCTGCTCGTTTAAAATATCAAATTAGGATTATGATGTTTTTTCTCTTCAAGGTAAAGATGTGCATTGCCAACCTGAAAGCATCTGATATTGGTATTTCTAAAATGTGAGGTTTAAATCACAATATACTAATATTTGCCTTTTACATTAAACTAACCAATATCCAAGAAGGAATATTTAATGATCGCTAATTCGCCGATCAAGACTGTTTAATTAAATCCCGGGGACAGATGTCGATGTGTTTTGAATCATTAAAAATAAAGCGGTAGTTTTAATTGATAAATTACTGTAGCGCCTTATTTGTGCCATATTGAAGGAGTTTTAGAGGAGAATTTAAAACTAAGGAATGATTTCATGTCGCAAAATTCTATTGGCGATACTGAAAGTGGGAGTTTGGAGATTCAATCCCGGGGAGGACCGTTTGCTAAGCTTCCTCCCAAATTTCAAAAATTGTGGATATTCAAAATTTTGTTCAGGATTTATCGGAATTTGCTAATCAATCTTTCCGAATTACCCAATGCTGAAGTTTTTCGGGCACGCTATTCCAAAGATTGGAAGCTTGGCTCTACCTGGCTGGCGGTTTTATTTATTTCAGCAATTTTTTGGTTGATTGCGGGATTGTTCATGCTCTATTTCCTCATTTAGTCTTGCGATTTTCTTGCCGGTATTAACCCGGGTTGAAAGCGTGTCTGCTGTTTCAAAGTGCGCTCTTCAAACTCTTTTTCCGACATGTACAGTGTATCGGCAACGCTGCGATAAATATAGAATTGATCGTAATACGTCGTGTCCGAAAGAATGAGCGTATCGCTACGGAGCACGTGTAAAATATCGTAGGTTGTATCCGGCACTTTCGGCGGTTCCGGCTTTGGCTGCCATTGAAGGGAATCCGGTTTAAAACCCCACATATCAAATACCACTGCATTCGAGTCTCTTTCAAAATAAATTTTTATCGGTAAATCATTGTAATTTCTATTGATACCACGAAGCAACGATGATAGCACCGCATTTTGCGCTTTATCAGTCCCCAGTGTCTCGAACGTTTCCGGTGCCGCATTTTGGGTAACGCTTTGAAAGTTACTGGTAAATTTCCAATTGTTCATTACCGCCTGTGCATCTTCCGAGGGAAACAAAAAATAGGTTTTTTCCGATGGAAAACACTTGATGAGATCTTCATCGCCAAATCCATTACCGGTGGCATCGATAAACCGCATTTCGGCCACATCCTCTTCTGGAATAAGGTACGCTTCCAGAAAAAATTCAATCAACTTTTGATCGGTTATAATCGCGGTGGAAATCATCGTCTGGTCGATGACGATGTCTTCCTGGGCCGGCAGGGTAAAACATACGAATATTGTAAAAAAGATTATGTAGACAATGGGTCTTTGCATTAATAATCGTCCTTTAAATTGATAAATTTGCAAGTGAACTAAAGTGCCTAAAATTGTTATAACTTTAGACACTTTAGTTCACTTACGAATTTGCAAACTTTATTTACTCTTCGCCAAATTCGCCTGCTGCCGGTATTCTCGAAAGTAAGCAGCGGCTTCTTCAAATCTTCCCAGGCGTTTTAACCCTGCCACCATAATTCGCAGCACATCTTTGGTTTCCTGGGCAGATAATTGATCGCGCCCTAACAATGCTTGTTCAGCGGATTCCACGGCACGAGCAGGGTTGTTGATGGAAAGTTTGGCGATTTCCAAATAGCTTTTGGCGCGCTGTTTCCAGGGAATTGTGCAGGACTGCTGAAAGTAGGCGAGTGCTTTTCGAAACTGTTTTTCTTTTAAATATTTCAGGCCGCGATTGTGACACATCGTTCCGTAGCTGATGTAGTATTGCCGGTACATCGTATCTGCCCGTGCAACGCCGGATGTATCATCCAGGTAAAATTTCGCCACGCTTGCCATCCGCTCCAATGCTTGCCCTGCCTTATCAAGATGGGAATACTCTAAAACGGCTAATAGCCATTCAATTTCCCTTCGAGCGCGATCCGTTTTCAAGCGTTTCGCTAACGATTTGTAACCATCGGCGGCTTTTGAATATGCTTCATTTTTCACTAAATCCTGCAGCTCGTCGCGGTATTCGGATGCCAATATATTGCCATCATCCCAATCAATCCAATCGCGAGTGGATTTTATGGTTAGAGAATCTTCGGCGTTTCGGGTTAACGTCTCTGCTCGCGTTAAATTAGCCAATGCCGTTTCCGCGTTATAAACCCGAATGTTCATTTCTGCCTGGTAATAAACGTACAAAAACCATGCGGTAGAATCCGTTGCCGCTTCTACCGTACTGTCCGAAATGCTTTGACCCTCCGGCACCAAAAACAGGGCGGTTTGCTGCAACACATCTTCCGCTTCCCGGAAGTTCCGATGTGCTTTTTCCCAATTTTCCAGCGCCATATAAACCTGTCCCAAACGCCCGTACAAGCCGTGCTGGCCTTTGTCTATCTTTAGCAGGTTTTCCAGAACGATGGCGGCTTTGTTCATATAAGCATCAGCCAAAAACCGCTCTGCCAACAACTGGTACACGCGCGCCAGCCAAAGCCGGGTGTTGGTATCAAAGGGATTAAGGATAAACGACTGCTCGAAATATACCCGGGCAGAATCGAGATGAACCAAAGATTGTTTTTTAAGCTGTTGCTCGCTTATTTCCTGCGATGAGTTTTGCAATTTTTGCAAAGCGATAAGATGCTCCGCGCCTTTATTGAATTGCGTTATTGCTTGCAACGTATCTGCAGGATTCACTGAAGTGCTATCGAGCTTGCCGGAGAAGACATCCCACAGCCGATTACTTTCCGAAACTTCACTTTCCCCGGTGGATTGTTTTTGCGCCGCTAACTTTTGCCGCTCCCAGGAGACAAACAGATCATCGGCTAACGAGTCTGCCCCGGCAATAACGCTGCTATCGATACCGGCTGCTGCCAACGGCTTTTTTTCCATTACCTCGCGCCCGGATTTTTTCGTTCCCGCACATCCATTCAACAGAATGAATGCCAGTACAATAAATCCCATAACGCTCAAAAGTTTATAATCCACCATCTTCTTTTATCCTTTACCGCTTAAATACCTTTAATCATCAATATTCAATTGTCAATTTTCAATCCCCAGACTTTCCCACCAGGAAATAAATACCTGGTAAAACGCATTGGTGCGGTTGCTGCCCGCCGGTTTAAGATTGGTGCCGAATTTCAAAATTTCCCGGTTTGCCAGCCGGTCAACCTTTCCTACTCGCAGAAAATTACTTTTTTTCTGAAATCCCTGGTCGATGAGATAGGTAACATCGCGTTTTTCGATCAATACGATGCGCACTTCGTAGGTCGCTTCAACGCAGAGCAACATCATATCAAAATTACGATTGTCGATAGTGAAAGCGACACGCGAGGTCAAATCACCGGATTGATAATCCATGAACCGTTTAACAATTGGCGGCAGGTCTACGGGATTACGTTTCATCCAATCGATCAACGCTTTATAATTCGGAGAATATGCATCCAAATCACCATTAACGTCGCCTAATTCCTGCAATTGAATTGTTCCCATTTTGACCTGTTTGCCTCGCGCAGATGGCCCTTTCAAATTTGCGCCAATGGATTTCCCTAACGTTTCCAATCCCGAACCCGATGCTGCACCGGAAGCCGCTTGTATTTGAATTTTACCGGAAGATGATTTTCCCTGACCCCGCTGCGGCATCCTTGTTAAAGACGAACTGTTATCCATCGCCAAATTAAGATCGCCGGAAAGCGAGGAAATATCCGTTTTAGCGACTTTGATATTGCTGGCCGCCGGTTGGCTGCTGCGTTTCCCGGCAGCGCTGGCGGATTTGGTTTGAATGCTCAAATCCGATAATTTTAGTTGATTCTGCAAATCATTCAAATCTACTCGTTTGATGGTTGGTTCTTGAACGGCGGTTTTTTCGACCACTTTGGGTTTGTTGGCAGTTACTTTTTTCGGTGTAATAACCGGAACCGGCGTCGGAATAAACCGCGTCCAGTTAATTTCATCGTAGCGCTCAACAAGCAAATCCTGTTGGGGGATTGCCGTAAAGCTCATAATCAAAAAGCAGATCAACAGAACACCTGCTGTAATAGCACTGGCAACTGTTTTTTGTTTTTTAGGGGACATTGGTTTTCTTTTCAAAATTGGTATTTGTTTACCAGGTTAAACGATAGAAAAAGTATGCTTGTTTATTCAACAAGCGGCAGTAGCAGTGGCAGGAAAAAGTAAAGACTGCTACTGCCACTGCCGCTGCCACTTTCACATATCAATTCTTCGACAACTGCATATTAATGCTCTTCGGTAATTGTTCTTCTTCGCAAAGATCGTAAACTGCGATTGTCGTTTGGATTTTGGCATTTAAATCCGGGTCGATGATGACCACCGGGGTTTTGCCATTTTCGTAAATCGCATTGGTGATTTTTAGCAAACCGCTGCGCAACCCATCGATGTTGCCGGTGCGAAGTTTTATTGTTTCGCCTTCTTTTAATGTAAAA
>CAXHHS010000577.1:0-5159 GCA_964015645.1 uncultured bacterium | reverse complement strand
AATACACTTCAAGCAGGAGATTATCTTGAGGCTGACTCATACAAACGTCCTTCCACTAACTCTCCCAGAGAAAGTGGAAACATCGCAAATCCGCTTTTTACCAGAACTGATGGTAATCCATCGACAGATTTCTCTCTTGCAGCAAACATTGTGGATTTTGGGATTAGGGCTTATTTACTCAGAGAGGGCTCAAAAGGTACAGGGTATTTGGAACAAATTTTTCCGGATTTAAATTCAGCGTGGATGAAACTTGTTCGATTGCCATCTCGCAATGTACATGATATCGATGGGGAATTTTTACCCAAATCCGGCGGAGAAATTGGTTCACCCTTCGAAACCGGCGCTGATGTGGTTGAAGATTGTGAATCGTCCAAACTATTTTTCCGCCAGCTAATTTGTAAATTGCAATCCAGAATATTTTCCAAAGCACATTCAAAAACGTTTTCAGACTGGAAAATTCAAACCAGTGATGGTGCAATACACTTTTCTCGCCGCGCAATTTCTTGAAGGCGATTTTAGGAGAAAAAAAAGAGAAACTCTCCAGTTTGATTTGTGGAAACCGATTTTCTAAAAAATCTTTATAGAGCAAGGCAAGGTAACTATTGTGGCGAGAAAATTTTTGAATGTCGGGGATGACATAAATTCGTTCTACACCGGGGCAAACATCCCGGTAAACAGTTAACAACTTGTCTTCAGACATCGAACGTTTTCAAATAGTTAAGATAGTCGCCGTTTTTAATCCGCAATAAGCCGGATGCGGAGTAATTGTATAGATAAATCCAGGCAAAAAGCGATTGACCCTGGCAATTGGCTGCGCATTGTTTGCGGATGTATTCTGCCGGCTGGGGAAAATTGGGGCCGCATTTTTCATAATAATCTAATTTTTTAAATACAAAGCCAGCCTTTTCAGGATGGATGGCATAAATTTCCCCCAAAACAATATCAGCCGGGTTAGAGGATTCAATAACGCCGGGATACCCACCAATGTCAAATAGTTGTCCCCGGAAAGTGGCGTCTCCCAGGAAATCCGAGTTTTGTGTTAACAGTTGAAAAATCGAATCCTGGGAAATTTCGTTCCGAATAAACGTTTCGGCGTACTCAAGTCGAAGCGTTCCGTAAACAAAGAGTAAATTATCCATACTAAATTTTAACGACCCGATGGCTGATTTCCAAGACCTATTCTGCACTGGCCGCTATCGGTGTTACCGTTTTGTTGAGTGTCCGAAAATAAGGCGGGAATAAATACATATTAGCAATCAATCGTCCGGCGACTAAAGAGATAACACCGGCAATCGCCCCAATCAAATCCAGAAAATGAATTGTAATTATCAAGAAAATAATGATGCTGACGACTTCCAAAAGCGTTGCAATCGTAATTGGCGTCGTTTTCCTGATGTTAACGAGCACCCCCCGTTGCAGCGATTGTAATACAGAAAGGCTCACAATCAATACAAAGATTTGCGTGGGTAGTTTTGCGAAATCCGCCAGGTCTTGTGTTAGGCCGGAAATTGTTACATACCAGGTATCCGCTAATGGCGTAAATGCAATCAGCGATAGAACAAGCGTGGCTGCCGACGATAATACAATCGCATAATTGCGCAGCGGCCGGTGCCCTTCGTTGTTTTTACCGATAAACGTGATGGTCACTTCCATGTAAGAAATTCCCATACTGCGGAAAATGAAAATCAGCGAATGTATCACCGGAAACACCGCCAGGGATTCCAGCGCAAAACGGCTTTGGCTCATAAAAAAAATGACGATAGGTTGTGCCGATAGAGCGATCATCGGCGTTAAGGCCAGCGGGTAGTAGAATTTAGCAATGCTGCCGTAGGTCAACGGTCTTTTTTGATAATCTTCTGCAACCGCATCCGAGTTTAGCAGCGATTTGATCGTTTTGTGTGTCATAATCCGGCTGGCAATTGCTTCCATAACCACACCTGCTGCCAGTGCTGATGTGCCGATAACCACGCCATCAACATTTCCCCAAAAGTATAAAAAAAGCGCGGTTGAAATCATCGAAATCAACCGAATAACCGTTCCATAGGCTACCAGCCGTGTCAACTCATTTCGAATCAAAATTCCCTGTTGAAACCTGCGAATTCCAATGGCCGCCGGCCAGGGCAGCATAACGATAAAACCCAAATGTGTCAAATGGGCGACTTCCGGCGGTAAATCCATCCATTCGATAGTAATTAAGTGAAATATCGGTGGCATGATGATAATCAACATAATCAGCGTAACACCGATATTCATTAAAATCGTGAAATTGCGCAGTTTGATGTACGAAAGCCGGTCTTTTACTAATGCGGTGGAGGCACTCATCATCATAATAATCGGCGCTTCCACAATGAGTGCGAGAGAAAAGGCTACACCATACGACGCCAGGTTATATTTCGGTTCCGCCAGGCGAGCGATAATGGCGGCAATAAAAGGGCCTTCTACTGACATCATTAACCAGGTAGCGGCTAAGGGAATCCAAAAATAGAAGATTTTTTTTAGTGTTAACTGCTGGGGTGGCGTATTCATAAGCGGCAAGTATAATTGCTGGTTGTCTTTTAAGCAACCGTTCTTTATAATATAATTCCATTCCAAACTGCGGAATGGAATTATGTGTTTCTGATTTGGGGTTTAAGGGGGTTGGAAAAAATAAAAGCACCAATCAGAAAATTAGGTGTTAGTGTGAAACAACAATTTCACTTTCGTTCAGGGGTATTTTATTCCTTTCCCACCCCCTAAATATGTGATGGGAAGCATTAGAGGATTGAGATTGGGGATTAGAATAGGAGTTTCTTGTTCCAGCAGCTCCGCTGTGGAACGTGTTCGTTGGAGGCTCTGCCTCCGGTAAGCGCAATTCGAGTTTTTCAATATGTGTTCATTTCATGGCAACCAAATGGCAGCTTTTCTTAAAAGTTTACTATATATTATTGTGAGTGCAGCTATAGCTTCTTGCGCTTCGCAAAAGAAAGGGGTGGAGGCTTCCGGTGTTTCGGATGAGGTAATGTCGCATTCCTTTCCTTATACGGAAGATTTTACCCCGGTAAATACATCTGCTACTTTGGCCGAAAAAGCATACCGTGACAGCCGTCAGCGGTTGAATTATTTTCTGAAGATTGCCCTGGGTTCGGAATATGGCCTGGGTGATTTTACGATCAAAAAATGGGATGCGGATATTAAAATAGAAATTCACGGCCAGCCAACGGAAGCGGATTTGAAAACGCTCTCGAACGTGCTCAGCGATTTAAGAGAGCTTGTAGCGCAAAAAATTAACATCGAAATTGTGGATATTGATGGCAATATTCAAATGTATTTTATCCCCCAGGATGAGTTTTACCGGTACGAGCCACCCGGTATCGTTTTTTATGGCGGATTTTTTTGGAACTGGTGGAATTACAGCGGCGAGATTTATAAATCACGAATTGTAATTGCCGCCGATCGAATTACCCAAACCCATCGCTCGCATTTAATCCGGGAAGAACTGACCCAGGCATTGGGGTTGATGAACGATGCGATGGACTACGAGGATAGCATATTTTTCCAGGGATATAGCGAGATAGGCGAATACTCGGCTTTGGATCGCGGCATTATTAAAATGTTGTATGATGATCGAATATCGCCGGGGATGAGCAGTTTTGATGTAAAAGATATCCTTTCTCAGCTTCAATCCAATGCCTATTGAATGTCTTAGCCCTATTCAAATACATTTTTACGCTCGAACAATTCTTTTAGATAATTCTCATCTTCCGCCTCATGCACCAGCGTTCTGCGCTTCCAACCTTTACTCCTGGCAATCGCAGCAACTCTTCCCTGCCCATTGAATAAAACATCCGGAATAATCGAGGCGATTGAATCTGTATATGCCGCTTTCGGTGAGATAATTCGCCAACCTTTTGATCGAATATGTTCAACCAAATCCCCAATATACAAAGCGGTTATATCATTTTCGTGAACTAACAAAACGTGTTTAGGGGAACGGCCAAGTGTTTGGCGGGCAATGTTATCGTAAAAAATAATTGTCTCCCACAGCGTTTCAACGTAGATTTCCTTTAACGTTTCATAATTTACTTTTTTGCCTTCGCCCAAGGCGCGTTGCAGTAAAGCATCCATATACCATTCATAATTGTCGATGGTAACATAACCGATTTGATACCCCAGGTCTTGCAAATGATTTCGAATCCGATCTCTTTTTTCCCTGCTATTTCCATGATGCAAAAAGGGATGCCGGTACAGGGGAATAAAATTATCAAACTCCTCTAAAATTCTGTGGGCGGTTGTAATGTCTTCTAAATAGATTTCGATATCAACTTTATCTGCCGAAAAGTGGCTATTGCTGTGATTGGCAAGATGAAAACCGGCCTCTATATATTTCTCAAGCCGTTTCCTTGACTGGTCATTAATGTTGCCGGTTTTTACAAATAGAAGTACATCTTCTACCCTGGCCTTTTTTAAATTCTCGATCAACTTTGCGGATCTTTCCTCGCCGGTAAACAATTTTGAATCCGGGCGCGGCGCATCATCAATTGTAATGGCAATTTCCTGGGCGTTCACCGAAATCACCAATAATAAGAAGATAGTGAAACCTGCTAAATACTTCATCGATTTTTCCTTCTTTTAAAAACCCGCGTTATCCATGTCATCCGGGTTCTCCGTAAATTGATTTGTAAAGCCTACTGATTTTTAATATCTAATGCCTTTTCAATAAGCCCGCGGTACTGCATAATTTTAGGATTATTGCTATTCGGATCACATTTGGCGAGTGTCTCAGATGCCAATTGATATTTTTCCTGCCGGTAATAAACGCCGGTCAAATTGATAAGCGCTTGCTCGTGACGGGGGGATATTTTTAGGGTTTTTTCGAATAATTTTTGCGCGGTCTCAATATCCCCTTTACGATCGCAGGCCACCCCGTAATTTAATAATACAAATATGTGATTCGGATGTGTTTCATAGGCCTTTTTTAAATCCGCTTCCGCCGCTTCAATTTGATTTAACCGTACGTGTGACATTCCGCGGTAAAATGAAATGGGTGTTGCCATTGCATCCATTTCAAAAAAAACAGTTTCGGTTTTATTTAATTCAATAATTTCTTGCTGATAATCTTTTTGCTTTTGGGCAGCGAATGCCGCTCGTAGATAAACTTCCGACATAAACCGGCTATAACC
>CAXHHS010000576.1:0-5171 GCA_964015645.1 uncultured bacterium | reverse complement strand
AGGCTCGTGGGCTCGGAGATGTGTATAAGAGACAGATAATCGGGGGCTATTATTTGAAGTTCGGTAAACTCTCATTTTCCATATAAATTTGGAGCGTCAGATGAAAATCAAATCACTTCTTTTTTTAGTATCATTTTTAGCAACAGCAATGTTAGCAAATCCTGAAAAAAATAATGCTGATTCATCCCCGCCGCAAAACGGTGTCGATTGGCCTTCTTTTCGCGGCATCAATGCATCCGGCATTGCCGAAGGTGTTTCAACTCCAACCACATGGGATGTGGTGCAATCGAAAAACGTGAAATGGAAAATCGAAGTTCCCGGTCTTGCCCACGCCAGCCCGGTCATTTGGGGAGATCGAATTTTTGCCACTACTGCTATCAGCGGAAAAGAAAATGCCGAGCTGAAAGTCGGTTTATACGGCAATATCGATGCAGTCGACGATCCATCCGTGCATCAATGGAAAGTCTATTGTTTCGATAAAAACAACGGCAAGGTTTTGTGGGAGAAGACTTCGCATAAAGGTGTTCCGATCATCAAACGACACACAAAAGCCACTCATGCGAATTCTACCCCGGCAACAAATGGAAAATACGTAATCGCTCTTTTCGGCTCCGAAGGATTATTTTGCTACGATATGGATGGCAATCAACGCTGGAAAGTGGATCTCGGGGTGCTGGATGCCGGGTTTTTCCGCGTACCGGAAGCGCAATGGGAATTCGGCAGCTCGCCTATTATTTATGAAAATATGGTGATCGTACAATGCGACATCCAGAAAAATTCGTTCATCGCTGCATTTGATATCGAAACCGGCGAGCAAATTTGGCGCACTTCCCGCGACGAAGTTCCCACCTGGAGCACGCCGGCAATTTATTCTAATGAGCAGCAAACACAGGTCATTGTTAACGGCTTTAAACATATCGGCAGCTACGATGCAAAAACCGGTAAAGAATTATGGCGGATGAGCGGTGGCGGCGATATCCCGGTTCCCACCCCGGTTTTGGGAAACGGACTGGTTTACATCACTAACGCCCACGGCAGTATGTCCCCAATGTACGCCGTACGCCTAACCGCTAACGGTGACATCTCGCTAAAGAGTAAAGAAACAACAAATGACTATATTTCCTGGAGTTACGCCAAGGGTGGCGCCTATATGCAAACGCCCCTGGTTTATGGCGAGTACCTTTATAGCTGCCGCGATAATGGTGTGCTAACCTGTTACAATGCTCAAACCGGTGAGAAATTATACCAGGAGCGCCTTAGCGGTGGCCGCACCGGGTTTACAGCCTCCCCGGTTGCCGCCGATGGCAAAATTTACTTCAGCAGCGAGGTAGGCGATATTTTTGTCATTCAAGCCGGTCCGGAATTTAAGCAGCTTGCCGAAAATCCCATGGGCGAAATTTGCATGGCTACCCCGGCGATTTCCGAAGGCGTATTGTATTTCCGTGCACGCTATAGCCTGGTTGCTATTTCCGAGAATTAAATTTCGAAATTGAAAATTTGTGGAGCACTTCCCATTTGCCCCTCTCAAAAGTTTTATTTTATCCCCGCATCCAATAATATTGGGGTTACAAATTGCTGATTCGCGTTAAGTGATTAAGAGTGGAGAGGTAATACTTGATCACTAAAATAATGTAGCCAAATTAACGCATCGGTACATCCTCATAAAAGTTTTCAATTTCCAATCTAAAATGAGAGGGAGCAATGAAAGGATTAACAAGGGTCGACCATGATGGCAAAAATATGTACGGCTGGCTGGTGCGGGCGTACGGGGGTGGAAAAACATTTTCCAAATATTTCAGCGACCGTCGTTTCGGGGGAAAAGAACAAAGCCAGGCAAAAGCGATCGAATTCCTGGATCAACTCACCAAAGAAGTAAAAGAAAAATTTGCAGATTATAAACCCCGGCAGAACCAACCGTTATACCGCAAGCGGCGAGGCAGCTCTAACAAAACCGGCGTTGTGGGTATTCATCGCTGTCAAACGGTAAATCACGGTAAACCGGTTGCTTATTGGGCTGCAACCTGGAACGAAGATGGCAAACCGAAGGATAAAAAATTCTACTTCGGGGAAGAAACCCGCACGGAGGAAGAGGCGAAAAAATTAGCCATCGAATGGCGAGCACGTAAAGTAATTGAAATTTCGAACGGTTCCGCTAACTTTCCGGCAGTGATTCAAGAAACCGTGATCAAAAAAAATGGCCGGAAAAGAACTCGCGGCCGCAAACAACCCAAACTGACCAGTTGGGTTCCGGGATTAATCATTACGGATTGGAGCACATCATTAGATAATAATGTTATTGAAGCCCCCCGCGAAATCAAAAAATTAGAAAAGTTTAGCGAAAAACGCATTCACGACCTGGTAGCGTTCCTGGGAATTTCTGCTGTGCTGTTTAGCTGGTCGAATATTGATTACGAATTTGGCCGTGGCCTCTTTAAAGGCGATGTTCGCAGCCGTTGTTTTTGGGATGTTAATGGCATTCGCACCGATGTGCTGGTAGAAGAAACCGGGCGCATTGTTATTTTGCAAGGCCAAAAGCCGGATGAATTCTATTTATCCAATAAACGTAGTTATGCTGAAACTGAAAATCATAATGGAAATGGCAGCATGAATGACTAAATTGTTACATGCCGTTTTCAACAGAGAATATCGCCATCTTTTGGTTTCGCAGAGATTTGCGTCTGGAAGATAATTGCGGCCTCTTTCACGCCTTAAACAGCGGTTCGCCCGTCTTGCCGCTGTTCATTTTTGATGACAACATCCTTTCCGAATTAAACGATAAACAAGATCGCCGGGTAGAATTTATTCACCGGGCTTTACTAGAAATTCAAACTGAATTGGAGGCCGCTGGCAGCACGCTGCTAATTCGCCAGGGAAAGCCGCAGAAGATTTGGAAATCGTTATGCTCGCAATTAAACATTGCAGCAGTTTACACCAATCACGATTACGAGCCGTATGCTATCCAAAGAGATAGCGCAGTTAAAGATTTACTGAACGCCCGCAATATTCCCTTCCACACATTTAAAGACCAGGTTATTTTTGAAAAGGACGAAGTGCTTTCTGCGCAGGAAAAACCCTACACCGTGTACACGCCCTACAAAAACACCTGGCGTAAGAAATTGAAAATTAATGACATACAGCCGTTTGTTTCTCAAAACTTGAAACAACATCTCCTGAAATGCGATCCCATTGCTTTACCGGCGTTGGAAGATATTGGCTTCCAAAAAACCGGCACGGCATTTCCGCCCAAAGCGCTTCGGGAAGATATTATTCGCACCTATGATGAGCAGCGGGATTTTCCCGGCATCGAAGGCACTTCGCGCTTGAGCGTACATTTGCGGTTTGGCACTGTCAGCATTCGTCTCCTGGTACAGCACGCGCTGGAGTTAAATGAAACCTGGCTGGAGGAATTGATTTGGCGGGAATTTTTTATGATGATTTTGTGGCAGTTTCCGAAAGTGGTAAACCAACCGTTTAAAGAAAAATATGCGAATGTTCCCTGGCGAAATAATGAAACGGAATTCGAAAGCTGGTGCCGGGGAAAAACCGGTTACCCGATTGTCGATGCCGGTATGCGAGAACTCAACGAAACCGGCTTTATGCACAATCGTGTCCGGATGGTTACCGCTAGTTTTCTCACCAAACATTTGCTCATCGATTGGCGGTGGGGTGAGCGTTACTTTGCCCAAAAACTGTTAGATTATGAGCTTTCCTCCAATAACGGTAATTGGCAATGGGCCGCCGGCTGTGGTTGCGATGCTGCGCCCTACTTCCGTATTTTTAATCCTACAACCCAGGCGCAGAAATTCGATCCGCAATCGACCTACCTCAAAAAATGGGTGCCGGAGCTAAACACGCTCGATTATCCCAACCCAGTCGTAGAACATAAGTTTGCACGCCAGCGGGCGTTGGCGGCATTTAAATCGGTTATCTGAAGAGAATGCCTAATCGCTCTCCTGCGTCTCAGCGTCGTAAAGCATTTGAAGGAAATTTTTGAAGTTATCCAAATCTTTTTGAACCGCAGCAAAGGAATTTTCAAATTTTTTACTAACAAAATCGAGTTTGTCCCAATCATAATCGAATTCGAAATAATATCGTTTAAAATGGCGGAATCGCATTACCTCAACAAGATCTTTATGGGGCTTTGCGGAAATTACCGGTTCCCGGACGCCTTCGATTTTTAAGGTCATTTTATCCAGCAAGTCTTTATGCCATTTTTCCTGCTCAATGCTGTTTTCAAAAAACTGTGATATTCTGAGAAAAAGCGTTTCCAGACAGGTATAATAATTTTCAATAATTTGCGCAATAATTAGAGCTGTGCTTTGAGTTTTTCCTAATAATTTCATCTCATTCGCATGCACCTGCTGATAAAATTTATGAATTTCATCGACAATGGTGAGCGTCTTGTCAATTTCTCCTTTTAAAACTAACGCTTCATCAATTGCTTTCATACACCAATCGGCCTTTTTGTTTGATGCTCTCCGCATGCAATGGATGGATTTTCTCGATCTGAACGATATCTACAGGAAATGATGTCAGTTCATCCGCATCCCCCAAAAGTGCAAAAAAAGCTTCCGCAGATTCGATTCCTTCAACGGCAATATCAATATCGGATTTTTCCGTAAAGTGCTTTTCATTCAGCAGCGATCCCCATTGATAAATTTGAGAGGGGTGATATTTTTGAATAATCATTTCAACAATCTTATTGAAATCTTGCATGGCTGCCAAAAATAATTTTTGGCGATGCTCGTTCTTTTTTCGTGCTTTATTTTTCAGGAACTTTGCAATCTTTTTTAATTCTTCTTCGCTCAATTGGGGCATAACTTTAACTCTGTTTAAAAGATTTCTTCTGTATGAAATATTTTAATGCTCTTTATGAAACTAAACAAGTTGAAAAATTGCAATTATAGATTTTCTATAAATTCTTTTAGAGTACACAATTTCAATCAAAGTAATTTGTATAAATCGCTGAAACTCCCTATATTTTATCCCCATATTTCGATGGCAAAATAGTGTTAAATGCAATTTCACTCACCTTAAAAATTGGTAACGAATCGCATGCCGCAGTTTAGATTTTTTTTCTGTTCCCTTTTTTTCCTTTCAGCCTCCCTTTTTTCGCAGGAGTATGCCTGGCCAACCGACGCCAGCAAACACATGACCAGCAGTTTTTGCGA
>CAXHHS010000575.1:0-5174 GCA_964015645.1 uncultured bacterium | reverse complement strand
GGTAATCGAATATTCTCCCGGTGATATTTTATTTTTAAGTAAGGTTCGCACACTTTGCCCCAAAACATTATAAATAGATAGTGTTACCTGGCTTTCCCGGCTTATTCCGAATTGAATTTGCGTTTCCGGGTTAAACGGGTTGGGATAGTTTTGGTTTAAATAGAACCCGTTTGGTACTGCACGTTCGGCAATACCAACCGGCGAGGGCGATTGGATGGTTAGAATGTCTCCAGCCTTATTCGCTTTTGCTGTAACAATGCGAAATATTGTGCCTTCTTCCGGCATATTCGCATTATAGGCGCTATCGGCAACGTTACCGCCGTTCCAATTTACAAGCACCATGCGGTGCATACCGGGGACATTATTCCAGGGAGCACCTTCTTTAAGCGCCCATAATTGGTTTGAATTCGCACCATTAGGGTCGGCAATGTGGGCGGCAAGCAGGGCTTCATAACCGCTGCTGCCAGGGGTTCTATCCTGTGGTTCTCCCCAATAAATACTTTCCGTATAAGGATCATCTGTTCCACCGGAAACAGCATGGTCATCATTTAGTAATTCAAACATTCCATTGTTATATTCACCGTCACCTTCTAAAATCCAGGGGAATAGCCGGAAGTCATCAGCCGGATCATCAGCATTTCCAATGTTCCAAAGTTCAAATGGTACGTCTCCTACGGCGATTGTAGACCAATTGTAAAATGCTTTCCCACCTTCGGCAGTAAAGCGAATTTCATAATCATCCGGGATAAGGGCTTGAATTCCAACAGCAGGTTCGCCAAACCCGCCGCTAAATTGGGTCATTCGAAAAGCTGCGCCGCTGCCACCAATTTGTGCTGGCGACCCGTAAGATCCATCCGTTTCATCGTTGTGGTGGATAAACCAGGTAGAGCCATTGGTTTGCTGGTTTGCAATATTGGTTCTTCCCAACCCCGGAAATCCCTGGAAATCCGCTGCTGCACCTGCCGGGGGATCTAACACGCCATTCGCATTGGCAACAACCTGAAAGTCATTAAAATCGGGCAATAATTCTTTCACTTGAAATTGAATGCCATCAATAACGGGATGAATAAAATGCGGTGAATCCGCAAGCCGGGCGCTATCAATTTTTACAACATTTTCCGTTTGGTCGGTTAAACGCCAGTAAAGGGTTTGCATTAAGGAGTCCATCAAAAAATCTATTTGGTATTGATGCCCTGTTAATAACGATGGGTCTGCAACAATAGAGGTTACCTGGCTCACCGGGCCAATCACAGAAATAATGGCGAGAGTATCTCCCCATAAAACATTAGGTGCCCAGGGCGTTATAGGGAATTTTGCTGTTGTGACTCCCACATGGCGATCAAACTCCATCGTAAAGACAACGGTTATAGAGTCACCGGCTTGCGGAGCGGTAAAGGCAGCGAACAGGGACGGATCGCTGACCGTTTCATTCGGTAGTAATGCGTTTTCGATTTCCACTCCGCTAATTGTTAAGTTGTCGATACTATTGGCGAGGTCTTCGTTTTTAACATCAAAACTTAAATAAACGCGTTCGCCGTGGTTAAAACTGGAATCCTGCTGGCCGTTTTCGGAGATAATTTGGATATTTAACGGGGTGGGCAGCGGGCGCAATCTTAAATTGGTTAACATATTGCTAAAATCGACACTATTTCCATTTTGTTGAAAAGTCAAATCCGCCTTGTATGGAAATTTACGGTTCGATACAATCCTTGATGCACCCCAAATATTATCGTTAGCAAGGCTATCGTTATGCGCTCCGTCATCAAACAGGAGCATTTCAAAATTTCCTTCATCGCCAAAGCCGGGGAAAAAGGTTAATTGCGGCTGGGTAATGTTATCAAAATTTTGCATGTTCAGTTGCACCACAATTTCCGTTGCGCCGCTTTGATTCAGGTGTGCGACTTCCGTATTAATAGAAGGCGGTGTATCACCTGCTTCGAAAAGCGGTTTTAAAATGGCGCTCTGTTGTTTTAAGACATTTACCGCTTTTAAATATGCTAAAGGATCGGATCGGTCTAAGCTGCCAAAAGCACCGTTTAGAGCGACAATTATTTCCTGAACGCCGCCTGGCTCCATTGTAAACGGCCCGGTAGAAAACATAAATTGCCGGTCGGCAGGCGGAAAGTTTCCGCCACGCGCATCAATATCCAGGTCCCTATTATTGTTTACAATGGCATCAAAAGGATCGCCATTGACGGGAAATTTAGTGACACGGGCGGTAAATTCGCCATCAAGGTGGAAAAACGGGGTAGGATTTTCAATATCGGTTGTAGGTGTGAAACCTCTTAATAAATTATACCATGCCAGGGTACCATTATATTCTCCCGCAGGAGGGTGAAAATTGATGGGATCACCCGCTGCAAAATTTACAAATGAGGTCATCGGCAAATTTTTGAAACCGGAGATACTTTGAAAGTCGAACCTGGCAGAATCTCCCGGGGATGGTACGATAGGCCCTTGTAGTAAAACATAACCGGCCGCCGGTGGTGGTAAAACCTGGTCATAATATTGAGCGTCTACCGGCTGGCCGTTATAGACAAATCCCAAATCCAGCAAACTATCGCAGCCTACCACGTCATCATTATAAGCTCCCAAATCCGGATCGCACCATTGGGCAATGTACATGGAATCAATTTGAAAATCGGAACGATTAAAGAGCCTTAACCGCCGAAAAACCGTATTGCCAAATACACCACCGCCTTTGTAAGCCCAGGTTGTCATCTGTAATTCCAAACCGATTGGCGGTGAGCCGCTAAAATCGTTTATGGCAGATGGGTCGAGATCATTGGTAACAAACCAGGCGACCTGGTCGGCTTCGGCAATACCGGGAGTTTCGCCCAGGTTCGGTTCGTAAGTGCCGTTTTGATTGGCGTCGTTAAACGGGGCACCGAGGTCTACCGGCCATTCGTTCCAATCATCAATATATTGCTGTTTTACATTCTCTATATCTTGCGGAGTTACATCACTAATCGGAATATCTAACAACGCGGCTGCATCGCGTGCCAATACCGCATCGGGAACGGTTTGGAAATCTTTTCGAATGCGATAGATACGAATTCGCGGGTCAGCAGACGGGTCTACCGGGTTTCCTGATGCATCAGTATAACCGGGCACATGGCCGCTGATGTATGTTGATCCGCCGACTCGCAGGAAAAATGGGGTTGAAGGATTATCCACAATGCCGCCCCAAACAAAGCCATCGGCAAAGATTGTGCTTACCTGGTTGTTGGGAAAAAGCCCCCCGGAATTTCCGTTAATAGGATTGCGCCCGGTTTGCCCATCCCAATTTAGCCAATAGGCCCATTGGTTAATACTGTGTAACGTTCGCGTCGTTTGATTTTGGTAAGAGGTCTCTGCCGGAAAAATCTTTTTTCCATTTTTCCCGGGTATTTCTTTAGCAGTTATCGTTTGCAATGCAATTAAAACGACGGCTATCCCTACAAAAATCCAACACCGAATAAATAAATTCATTGTTCCCTCCTTATTCTGGTTGCCTGTTAGCGGCTTTTAAAACTGATTTGGGGAAATTTTATTAAAAAGTTGCAGATAATATAACACGCTTAAAACTAAAGGCCAAGTATCGGTACAAAAAATCAGCTTAAAAGAAGGGGAGAAGTTAACATATTGAGTTTCATTCAACTTTTTTGAAGGTGAGAAATAACAGATAATTATTCACTTGTTTTTAATTTATAAAAACGCCAACTTTCGGCCAGGATCTAAATAGAGCCAGAAAGCCATCTCACATCTGCTGCGAGATAAAAGGCACACCGAAAAAGAGAGGGGAAACATTTATTTAATGCTACAAAAAATCTCCAAACTCCTAAAGCTTTTTAAACCACCGCTGAATTGGCGCTTACCGGTATTAATCCTGCTTGGTATATTTGCTGGCTTCGTTTTGTTGATGCTGCATATTTCTCGCGCAACATCTTATCTTTCCGATAATCCCGCAACCTGCATCAACTGCCATGTGATGATCCCGCAATTTGCTACCTGGAAAAACAGCAGCCACGCCCGCGTCGCTACCTGCAACGATTGCCACGTCCCCCAAGATAATGTTTTTCGAAAATACTTATTTAAAGCACAGGATGGTTTACGCCACGCCTATGTTTTTACTACCCGGCAGGAGCCTCAAGTAATCCATGCTACGGAAATGGCGAAAGAAGCAATTCAAGAAAATTGCTTGCGCTGCCACGGAAATCTGATACACACTGTTTCACTAAAACAGGTTAGCAACATGGATAATGAAGATGTCCTGCTTTGCTGGGATTGTCACCGGGAAACGCCGCATGGCCGCGTTCGCAGCTTATCTACAACACCGTTTGCCTACGTGCCGCGGATTAGCCCGATTTTTTCGGAGTGGATAAAATTATCGCGTTCTTTAAAGGAATGACAAAGAAGGCTGAGGCTGAGGAGAAGGGGGTAAAAATCTTGGCCTTTGCCAATTTCTCACTTCCAATAAGTTGAAGAGATTATTCGAGAAGCGGCAGCAGCAGTATGCAACGGCACTCCTTGTTTTTCCTGCCTGCTGCTGCCAACTGTCACTTGTCAATATCAAATCGAACAAAGGAGTTATAATGAAATCCATCGTACAGATCATCCAGGAAAAACCCTTGATGGGATGGCTCATTTTCGGCGTCACGGTTGTGGTGGTGTTTTTAGCCGGATTATTGGCAACATCCATTATGGAACGCCGTGGGGAAACCACCTCGTTATACCAAATGGTAAAACCGATTCCGGATTGGGAGCCGCGCAACGCAGTGTGGGGAGAAAATTTCCCTCGCGAATACGAGACCTACAAAAGCACGCTGGACACAACCTTCCACAGCAAACATGGTGGCGGAGCGACAATCGATCACCTGGAGAAATATCCCAACCTTGTGATTCTATGGGCAGGCTACGGATTTTCGAAAGATTATAACCAGGGGCGGGGCCATTATTACGCCATCAAAGATATTCGTAATTCCCTGCGAACCGGTGGGCCGACCGAAACAGTAAATAGCCCTATGCCGGCCACTTGCTGGACTTGCAAATCCACCGACGTTCCCCGGTTGATGAAAGAAAAAGGCATCGCTGAATTTTATAAGGCAAACTGGAAGGATTGGGGTGACGAGGTGGTAAATGACATCGGCTGCCAGGATTGCCACGATCCGAAATCGATGAATTTACGCATTACC
>CAXHHS010000574.1:0-5194 GCA_964015645.1 uncultured bacterium | reverse complement strand
GTCGTTCTCCTCACGGTGCATGTAAAGATGTGTATAAACCATAGCCCTACGGGACTGAGAGGCATCGCTGGGTTATCATTTTCCCCACCAAATGAATTGGTGGTCTATTTCCGGCCATCCCTCTCACACAGTGACCACTTCGTGGCGGGATTGAAATAAGCCAAACACGAAATTGTCCAGCTAGCGAATTATCTTTACACCATGCTTTACTCGCTTACTGCCTACTTTAAACCAGCAGCCTCTTAAAAACACCAATCGCGTATTCAATATCGTCGTCGGATATTTCCAAATGGGTAACTGCGCGAATTCGTGTCGGGCCAAATTCGAACATATGGATGCCACGTTCCTGTAACTGCTGCAAGAGTTTTTCGACGGATATTTTCTGCGGATCAACATCGAACATAACGATGTTGGTTTGCACCGTGCTAAGTTCAACGGAAATACCGGGCAATTCGGCAATCGCTTCCGCAAACTGTCGTGCCCGGCGATGATCATCTTTCAGCAGCGGCCAGTGATGTTCCATTGCGTAAAGCGCTCCCGCTGCCAAAATCCCACCCTGGCGAATACCGCCGCCACATGCCTTGCGGTGAAAATGAGCATATTTGATAAACGCCTTGCTGCCCGCCACAATTGAACCAACCGGCGCGCCTAAGCCTTTGGAAAAACACATCATAACCGAATCGAAATACTGGCAATATTCTTTGAGAGAAATGCCGGTTGCAACAGAAGCATTCCACAAGCGCGCGCCGTCCAAGTGCAGGGGCACCCCTTTTTCCCTGGCGTATTCCGCAATACGTTTGATTTCGGATATCGGGTAAATTGTGCCGCCCGCGCGGTTGTGGGTATTTTCCAGGCAAATTAACCCGGTTTGAGGATAGTGGTCATCCGAAGGCCGAAAAGCGGCAGCGATTTGCTCAACAGTGATGACGCCGTGCCGGCCATCTAACGGATGAAGCTGCACGCCGGAAATCATCGCCGGGGCACCGGATTCGTAATTAAAGATGTGGCTGTTCCGGTCCACGATCACTTCTTGCCCCGGGCGCGTATGAGCGTTTACAGCTGCCTGGTTCCCCTGCGTTCCGCTGGTTACAAACAACGCTGCTTCTTTTCCGGTCAGTTCAGCAATTTTTTCTTGTAATTGATTGATAGTTGGGTCTTCCCCGAAAACATCATCTCCCACTTCGGCGGCCATCATTGCTTCGCGCATTTCCGGCACCGGTTTCGTAAGCGTATCGCTGCGTAAATCGACGGTTCTCAATAGAATTTTCCTCAGAGCTATTTTAGAAACTTCTTTTATGCCACCAAGACACGAAGTCACAAAGTTGCACTAAAAATTAATATTTCTTTGTGAAACTTGGTGTCTTGGAGACTTTGTGGCTAATTGCCAGGTAGCCTCAAAGACACTAACGAAAAGATAAGATTCCGCGAATTAGAATGCAAAACTAAATGCTGTAAATCCGAAAGAAACTTTTCCCGTCTAACATCAGTATTGCAGAATCTTACCTTAAAACCCACTTGCCGCCGCGAAAGGAGGCCTCATGTTTCAAAACTACATCAAAATAGCCCTGCGAAATTTATTGAAACACAAAGCGTATTCACTCATCAATATTGTTGGATTGGCGATGGGGATCGCTTGCTGTATTCTGATTCTGTTGTTTGTAAACGATGAGCTTAGCTACGACCGCCAGCACGAACACGCCGATCAAATTTACCGCGTGGTAACCGACATGAACGTCGGCGGTAATACGCTGCCACTGGCTGTAACATCATTTCCAATGGCCCCGGCGCTTAAAGAAGGTTTCCCGGAAGTTCAAGAAGCCGTTAGATTTGTAAAATGGGGAAATCCTTTAATCAGCAAAGGTGATGACCGCTTTTACGAAGCGAATTTTTTCTGGGCAGATCCGGCTATGTTAAACTTGTTCACGTTTCCACTCATGGAAGGCGATCCGCAAACGGCCTTACAAGAACCAAATTCGGTACTGTTGACGCAAGAAACCGCCATCAAATATTTCCCAAAACCGGGATCTGCGATTGGCTATGAAAATCCTGTTGGCAAAACCCTGACGTTCGATAACAATCGCGAGTTAATGGTCACCGGTGTTTTGGAAAATCTGCCCAGGAACTCCCATTTACAGTTTGATTTTTTAGGTTCCTTCGCTACCCTGGAAGATATTATAGGACCAGGCGGCCAGTTGCAAGTATGGCATGCGTTTTTCCAGATTTACACCTTTATCAAAGTGGATGAAACGCCGGGTATCATTGCTAAACTAACCGAAAAGCTGCCGCAATTTGTCGAAACCCACATGCACGATGATATTGCCAAATCCATTGGCCGCACTTATGATGTGCATCTTCAACCGCTAACCGATATCTATCTTCACTCGCAACGCCAGGCAGACTTGGCTACCGGCGACATCATTTACGTTTACACATTCTCCGCCATTGCGATTTTTATTTTGCTGATTGCCTGTATCAATTTTATGAATCTTGCCACCGCGCGCTCCGCCCGGCGGGCAAAAGAAGTCGGTTTGCGAAAAGTGCTCGGCGCCTTCCGTTCGCAATTGGTAAACCAATTTTTAGGCGAGTCGATGTTGATCAGTCTTATTTCCCTGCCGCTGGCATTTTTATTGGTGAATGTATTTTTGCCGGTGTTTAATGAATTATCCGGGAAGGAGCTTGCAATTGCCCAACTCGGCGGCCCCACCGTATTTTTGATTGCCGGGGCGTTTGTTTTATTCGTGGGATTTATTGCCGGTAGTTACCCGGCGTTTTTTCTGTCAAAGTTTAGACCAATTAGCGTTTTGAAGGGGCAATCGCATGCAGGGGCGACCGGCCGGTCGCCCTTACGGAAAACACTGGTGGTTTTCCAGTTTGGGATATCGATCGTATTGATCGTTAGCACAGCCGTTGTCTATAACCAGTTGGATTTTGTGCGTAATAAAAAATTGGGATTCGATAAAGAGCAAGTGATTGTCGTTTCTTCCTTCGATCAGGAAGTGCAAGCCAAATATGATGTGCTCCGCGAGCAGTTTTTACAGAGCACGCACATCAGCAATGTATCGAATGCCAATGCAGTACCGGGGAAAAGCTCGCTGGCAACACCGGTGCTAAAAGTTGGCGGCAACGAAGAAGAAAAATGGGAGATGAGCACGCTGCCAATCGATCCCGATTTTGTGCCGGCATTGGGTATTCAACTTGCAGCCGGTAGAAACTTTTCCAAAGATATTGTTAGCGATACATTGGAAGCATTTCTGCTGAACGAAGCGGCGGTAAAACAGTTCGGCTGGCAATCGCCGGAAGAAGCGCTTGGCAAGCAAGTTGAATGGCTGGGATTGGGAACCGGTTTAAAAGGAACCGTTATCGGGGTTACGGAGAATTACCATTTTGCTTCCCTGCACTCCCCCATTGCCCCGGCGTTAATGGTTCCGGGCAACCTCTGGCCAATGGGCGCTAATTTTATTTTGGTGCGCGGTCCGGCAAAAGATTTATCCGAAGCGCTTTCTTATTTAAAAAAAACCTGGCAATCCATTATTCCCGGTCGCCCGTTTCAGTATACCTTTTTGGATGAGGATTTCGGCAACCTCTATCAAGCGGAAGAAAAGTTAGGACAAATCTTTATCGTTTTTGCGGCGCTGGCAATTTTCATCGCCTGCCTGGGATTGTTCGGCCTCAGCGCTTTTGCCGCCGAGCAGCGCACCCGGGAAATTGGCATCCGTAAAGTATTGGGCGCAACGGCGTCGAATATTGTGGTTTTGTTAGCGAAAGAATTCGTCATCCTGGTCGCGACAGCAAACCTGGTGGCCTGGCCGGTTGCCTACCTGGTAATGGATAAATGGCTGCAAAATTTTGCTTATAAAATCGGCATCGGCTGGCAGGTGTTTGCTTTAACGGCAGTGCTGGCATTTGCGATTGCGCTGCTGACTGTCAGCTTTCAATCGATTAAAGCAGCGTTTGCAAACCCGGTAAAAACAATAAGATACGAGTAGGTTGCAAAACTACAAAGGCGCAGCACAAATTGCACAAAGTTTAGATTTAAAAATGAATAGCCCCACGCTTCAGCGTGGGGGATTTAAAATCCCCCAAATCTTCTTTCCGGGGCTTTAGCCCCGAGTTTTGGGAACACTCGGGGCTGAAGCCCCAACTTGTTTTATTCGAATTCCTTTTTCCCCGCGCTGAAGCGCGGAGCTATTCATATCGATGTTCTGTGCAATTTGTGCTACGCCCAAACGACAAAGATAAAGAGTGCAAGGTAAAGAAATTTGTTTCTTTTATCCTGCACCTTCTTTTCAGGCGAACGGGTTCGAAGTACCGTTTTAGCCAAGGCAAAATTTTGATTTGTTTCTCACCCTCCAGGCCGCTATATTCTACCATCGCAAAATATATTTACAAAACATGGAAATTCGCCTGTAAATTTTCGACTTTTTTCATTGTAATATCAGAATACATGGAAAATTTTCTATGCTGTAAGGTGTTATGATGGAAAATAAAGTGACGATCTTTTAGTATTTTCTATATGTGACCAAGTTAGCCCTTCAAATAAAAAATGATCTTTATAACGCAGTTTCCTAATCGATAGTATTCCTATAGAAGAAATTATTTCAGATAATGTTTCATAAATCAATTTCTTAAATTTACGATTTGCAAATATTATCAAAAAAGTAAAATTTATAAAAACTCATGGATTCCGAAAATGATCAAAACAGAGCATCAGATTGAAGAGAATCAAGAAGTGAGTATAGGAGTTGATAGCGATGCTATAAACTATATATTGAATAGCTCATTCTATAGTCAAGAGAGGTATCAATGGCTAAAACCTTTGATCGATAAAGTTTTAAGTGATCAGTTAGAAAAAAAAGAAATTGCGGAGTTCATTAATGAAATTTTATCAATCAAAGAAAATGATATGAAGAAAAATGAACAAGATTCTTCGATTGAAGAAAAATCGGTAGAGCCATCAGAAGATTCAATAACCAACATAAGGAAGATTCAATCAATTGAACGTGCGTGTAACATTGGATTGTTGGATATTAAGAATCCTGTAAATTTTAATGATGGATTAAACGTCTTTTATGGCAAAAATGGAGCCGGAAAAAGTTCAATATATTTCGCTTTATGTAAGGCTTTGGGTATGGACAAAAATGCTCTGCTTCAGATGGAATTGGACACAGCATAGTTTTAAATTAAGTGTGTTCAA
>CAXHHS010000573.1:0-5198 GCA_964015645.1 uncultured bacterium | reverse complement strand
GCAAATTGGGCGAAATTGGGATTGTGCAGGGAAGTCTGCCAAACATCCCATTCCCCGGCTTTCTGTTCTTTGGATATTTTCCCTAACTCACTGTTATTTAGCAAGATGTGGGTAATATTCATTCCGTATTTTACCGCTGTAGTAATTTCCATCGCGTATTGGCCAAAACCACCGTCGCCGGTAACACAAACCGTCGGGCGATCCGGTGCTGCCGCCCAGGCGCCCATCGCTGCCGGATATCCAAAACCGATGGAGCCGAGGTAACCGGACATCAGCACCGATTGCGCTTTGCACTCAAAATAGCGCCCGAAGGAATAGGTGTTGTTGCCAACGTCTACCGCGATAACGGCGTTCTCCGGCACCTGACGCGTCATTGCCGCAAAAATGGAAGCAGAATTAACGCCTTTACCTTGATCATCCTTTAACCGCCGCTCTTTTTCCTTGCGCCAAATTGCCCAGCGTTCGGCAACTTCCGGCGTTTGATCGACGGTATTCATTTTACCGGAAAGTTTTTTTCGTAAAATATCGACGACTGCGCTGATTTCGCCCCAAACCGGAACCTCAACCGCATGAAATTTGCCTAACGCCATGGGATCAAAATCCACCTGGATGATCGGTTTTTTAGGGGTAATGCCGGTGTGATTGGAAAATGAGGCCCCGAAAACCAGCAACACATCGGATTCGTTCATAAACCAGCTTGCGATGGGCGTTCCGCTGCGGCCCAAAACGCCGCACCCTAATGGGTGAAAATCGGAAATCTGCCCTTTCCCTTTAAAGGTGGTGACGACCGGAATATTGAATTGCTCCGCCAATTTGGTAATGGCGTCCATATTAAACCGCGCACCGTGGCCAACGATGATGACCGGGCGCTTGGATTTTTTGAGCAAGTCAATCGCCTGGTTCATGGCTTTCGCCGGTGGTGAAATTTCGACCGGGGTTAAGCGGCCATCCGGTTTGCCGGCTTTCGCATGTTCTGAAGCAGGCAGCGTTTGTACTTCATCCGGGAAAATCAGGTGGGCAACGTCGCGTTTTAAAATCGCGTTTTTGATGGAGAGATTCATTAGCTCCGCGTGGCGGCTATCGTGCAAAACGGTTTGTTTGAAGGCCGCAACGGAATCAAAGGCAGCGGAGAGATCAATTTCCTGGAATGCGCCGGGGCCGAGCACCTGGGTATCGACCTGGCCGGTGAGGGCTAAAATCGGGGCGCGGTCTACTTTGGCATCCCAAAGACCGGTCAGTAAATTGGTTGCGCCGGGGCCGGCAATCGTTAAACAAGCTGCCGGGCGGCCGGTGAGTTTGCCATAAGCGGAAGCGGCAAAGGCGGCAGCGCCTTCATGTCGGATGCCGTAATACTCCAGATTTCCTTTCTCCTCCTGGCGGCGCAGCGCATCAGCCAGGCCGAGATTGGAATGCCCAACCATACCAAATACGTGTTTTACACCCCAGTTGACCATCGTTTCCGCCATAACATCGGTAACGGTGGTAACATGCGGTTTTTCCGGTTCCAGGCCAACGTACACGCCGTCATCGCGAATATCCACTTCGTAAGTTTCCACGCCGTCATCATAGCCCCCCGGCGGTTTGCCGTCGCAGGGATGAAAATCCCAGCCATGCCAGGGACAGCGCAGCCAGCCGTTTTCGATGGAACCTTCTCCTAATGGCCCGCCCTGGTGTGGGCATTTGTTGTTGAGGGCGCAGATTTGGCCTTCAAAATGAGTCATTGCTAAACTCTTATGCCCGGCAGTAACGGTTTTTACCCGCCCTTCCGGTAGTTCATCTTTATCCATTACGCGAAACCAGTTTAATTTCGAACCATTTTTGCTCATGGAATTCTCCGGTTTAGAGGTGTTTTTTTTACAGGATTAACGGGATAAACAGGATTAAAAAAAAGGACTATAAAATTACTGGAAGTTTACACTCTTTAATAGAATTAAACCTGCTTTGGCAACGGTTCTCTAAAAAAGGCAATAATCATAGCCTTAAATCGATTTTAGAGTAATCCGGTATATCTTATTCATCCTATCAAATTTTTTATCAAAGGCTGAAAACCTAAAAACGATTTTAAACAAGAAACCAATTGGGATATAATAAGCTTCTAACAATATTTAATCAAGTAAAAGGTTTTGGTTTTTAAAGTTGTAGGGAATTCCAAATCCATCAAATTCTTTCCTGGTCAACTTTTTTCGCAAACTCCCGTTTTGGTATCATTATGAATACACGATCACACCTAATAAGGGGGTTTGCATGTTCAAGAACTACTTCAAAATTGCCTATCGTAATCTTGCCCGGCACAAGGGATTTTCTCTCATCAATATCCTGGGTCTGGCGATTGGAATGGCGGCTTGTTTGCTGATCTTACAATATGTTTCTTTTGAGCTTAGCTACGATAATTTTTTTCAAAACAAAGACGATATTTACCGCGTACGCCTGGATCAATACCGCAACGAATCGTTGATTTTTAAGAGTTCCGAAAATTATCCCGGAGCCGGACCGGCGCTTAAAAAAGAGTTGCCGGAGGTTTTGGAGTATGCCCGGCTGTATAACCTCGGCTCTAAGAATAATGTCGTAATCACCTATAGTGATGCGCCGAACGGTCCCATCAAATTTAAGCATCGACGATTCTTGTATGCGGATTCTTCCTTCCTGGGAATGTTTCCATACGAGATGGTAAAAGGCGATGCCGCGACCGCCCTGGCCGAACCGTTTACGATGGTGATTTCCGAATCGTATACCAAAAAGTACTTTGGTGATGATGATCCCATCGGCAAAATGCTGCACCTGAAAGATGACGATTTTAACGATGAGTTGTGCAAAATCACCGGCGTAGTTAAGGATTCTCCTCAAAATACCCACCTCAAATTCGATGTCTTGATCTCTTACAAAACGCTTTACGCGCGCGGCGATTGGGCGCCCAACCGCTACGATCAAACCTGGGGCAGAAAGGATATGTACACCTATATCTTGTTAAAATCGGGAACCGACCCGGCAGCATTAACCGCCAAATTCCCGGCAATTATCGATAAGTATAGCCCGGATTTAAAAGAGAAAAACCGCCGCGATGAATTTATTTTGCAACCGCTAACGAATATCCATTTATATTCCCACTTAACCGATGAAGCCGAAGCCAACGGCAACGGCAATGCGGTTTATTTTCTGATGATCATCGCCTTTTTTATCGTAGTGATTGCCTGGGTAAATTACATCAATCTGGCAACGGCAAGGGCATTGGAGCGCGCGAAAGAGGTGGGCATCCGCAAAGTAGTCGGTGCATTTCGCTGGCAGCTAATCCGCCAGTTTTTGATGGAGTCGATGCTGATCAATTTGTCAGCATTGCTTTTGTCGCTGGTGTTTGTGTTTGCAGCGATGCCCTATTTTAATCAATTGAGCGGGATGTCGCTCTCATTTGAAATCTGGAAAGAAGGATGGTTTGCCGGGGCATTTGCCGGTCTATTTTTAGCCGGATCGTTTTTGGCGGGCATTTACCCGGCATTTGTGCTCTCATCTTTCAGGCCGGTTACCGTGCTGCGAGGCACATTTCGTAATACTGCCAGTGGGGCATTGATGCGCAAAGGGTTGGTGGTGTTTCAATTCGCGATTTCCGTGGCACTGATTGCCGGAACATTTATCGTTTATGAGCAAATGAATTTTATGCGCTCGCAAGACCTGGGATTTAACCCGGAACAGACACTGGTGGTGGAAAGACCTGGCATCATGAATCGCGACCGGGAGGCTTACAACAAAAGTATAGACGCCTTTAAATCCGACCTGCGAGACATTACCAACATTCGAAAGGTGACCGCATCCAATACCATTCCCGGTAAAAAAATGCGTTTTAAAGCACCGGTTCGAAAATACAGCGACACACCAGAAAACAGCGTTCTCTTTACTGCTTCCGGCGTTGACTATGATTTTATCGATGCTTTCGATATGAAAATCATCGCCGGACGGGCTTTCTCGAAGGAATTCGGTACCGACGCTGATACCGCCGCTATTTTGACGAAATCCGGTGCGCAATTATTGGGATTTGAAACCCCGGAAGATGCCATTGGCCAACCACTGGCGATTGACCGTTTTCGCTGGAACCCGATCGTTATCGGCGTAATGGAAGATTACCATCAGGAATCGTTGAAGCTCGAAACCAATCCCACCTTGTTTTATATGACGCTTCATCGCCCGGAATATTATATGATGAAAGTAAACCCGGTTAACATCCGGGAAACGGTTGCCGCTGTGAATGTTGCCTGGGATCGCAATTTTCCCGGTAATCCCTTCGAATATTTTTTCCTCGATGATTACTTCAACCAGCAGTATGAAAACGATCAGAAGTTCGGAAATATGTTCGGCGTATTTGCGGTTTTGGCGATTATTGTCGGTGGTTTGGGGTTATTCGGTTTGTCGGCATTTACGGCGCAGCAGCGAACCAAAGAAATCGGCGTGCGAAAAGTGTTAGGCGCCAGCGTTACAGGAATTATTTATTTACTCTCGAAAGAAATTATCAAACTGGTGCTAATTGCCAATCTTATCGCCTGGCCGTTGATTTATTATGTAATGGATGGCTGGTTGGCAGATTTCGCTTATCGCATCGACATCGCGTGGTATCTTTTTGTTATTTCAGGATTTATCGTGCTGGCATTTGCCCTTTTGACGGTCAGTTACGAAACCGTAAAAGCCGCCAATAAAAACCCGGTGGACGCTTTGCAATATGAATAATCCCACGATTGTTACGAAGTTAAGCGCAGCGATCTCCGTAACGCAGAATAATTCTTATTTTTAATTTTTGAAAAATATTACGAATGCGCTATCTTCCAAATTCCAGGCGTAATCAGGATACGCAAGGATATATTGGAAATCGAGAGGAATGACTATGATTAGACCCTTAATCAAATCAAGCGTAATTTTTTCTATCATAATGTTACTTTTCGCCGCCGTTTATGCCCAGCCAACGACAGCGATGAGTTCCGGGAAAATCGAACTTGCTTTAAAAAAGATGACTATCCTCGGCAGCGCGTTGTATATCGCCGCCCATCCGGATGATGAAAACACTCGCGTTATCGCCTATCTCGCTAACGAGACGTTAGTGCGAACCGCTTATCTTTCTATGACCCGGGGAGACGGCGGGCAAAATTTAATCGGAACGGAAAAAGGGGATTTGTTAGGATTAATCCGCACCCAGGAGTTGTTAGCTGCGCGACGAAAAG
>CAXHHS010000572.1:0-5201 GCA_964015645.1 uncultured bacterium | reverse complement strand
AAAAGACCCCCGGGATAAAAAAGCGCTGGAAATAATCGGTAAGATCTATCTTAGCCTTGGGCATTACGGGCAAGCGGAAGAGTATTATCAACAAATTGTCGATTTAAGCCCCAACGACGCTTTGGCGCAACAAACCCTTCAAAGAATTCGCCGCCAACTGCGAAAATTATAAACCTTTCTAAATTTAATCTTTTCTTAGAGTTAAAATCCCAATTGGGAATCCACAATCACAAAAGTGACCGCCCGCAAAGCGAACCGTCATTGTGATGGCCGCCATATTTTTTCCTTTCCCATTTTATTATTAATATACCCATCATTTGATCTTTCTTAGGGTTGGATAAAAACTTCCGGTTTAATCTTATCTTGGTTTCTTCTAATTTTAGCATTGCCACTTACCACTATATTTTATTCAACCCAATATAATTGATGGGGTGTTTTACCGGTTTTGAGAGGCAGGGATTATGTATGAGATTAATCGTGTTAGGCAAGATGACCCGTGTTTGAAATGTCGCTGGTTTACGACGGAAAATTGCAATATTGATTTATATGTTTGGGAAAGTTTGGATTCCCGGAGTATCGTTCGGTTTCAGTTTTATTTCGACCGCTTGCAGGATGAAAAAGTGGTAGAATGGAAAGGAACCCAAAACCTGTGGTACGCCCGGGTAGATGAAGGAGATTATAAACGTTTATATAAAGCCTCCCCAATTTTAACCGAAGAAAACAATTTTGACTTGTGCGAAGCCTTAACCATTTTTCGAGCTTATGCCTGCGAGTTGGAAGAAAGTGTCCGGCGATTTGTTGAGCAACGATTTATGGAAAAACTACCGGTGGCAGGTTAGGTTTTAGAATAGGCAATAGGTAAATCGGTAATAGGCAAAATTATGAGTCGCCTACCGCCTACTTAGGGTGATGACTCCCGCTTCAGCGCTTCAAAAAACTTTATGGCTTTGGAAAAGTGGCGATAATTTTTCATACAATCAATAGCCATATCAATCGCTTCCCGAATATATTTTACATACCGTTTGCTGCCGAAACGCCGGTAGTTATATGCGAACGCGCCAGCATCATGCAGTTTGCGCTGGATAACACTGTAATCCACTAATTTTTGGTAATACTCCCAACCCCAATCGATTTCCAATTCCGGCAGGAATCGAAAATAATCTTTTATCATCGCGGCTCTAAAATCAGCAGAAACAGGGATATAGGAATCCCACAAACAAGAAACAACGTCGTATACCGGCGTTCCGTAGCGTGCATCTTGAAAGTCGATAATGATAAATTCATTTCGCTGGTTTTGGGTTTTGATAAAGATATTACTACTTTGAAAATCGCGATGAGAAAATAAGGGATAATCGATATCGAGTACGGTGGATATTTCCCGGGCAAAATCATCAACTAATTTTTGATCGTAATCCGGGTGGAAATAAAATCCCAAGAGCTGTTCTTTAACATGAAAATTAAATTCAAACATGTATTTTTCAAAATCGAACCGGCGATGAAACGCCGGACAATGGTTTTCCTTCAGGCACTTTTTCTGCATTTGTTGAATAAATCGGAGAACATCCGGGAGAACAGTTTCGATTGCACCGGGGTTTGTATGAAAAAATTCTTCCAGGGTAGGATCGGTAATATATTCCAAAAATACCCATCCTTTCGGCTGATAAATTTCATACAACCGTGGGGTGGGAATTTTCATGCGCTGTAAATAGTAATCGACATTCATATAATTTACAAGAATGTCGATGTCTTCCAGCGGCACATCCATCACCAGAATCGTTTGGTTGGGAAAATAAGTCTCCTTCACAAACTCAATTGTATAATATTTACGCGATGATGCCCCACCTTGTACTGTCTCGATCGCAAAATCTGTCTGTTTAAAAAAATCAGCCAGGGCTGTTTTTAATATTTCGGTATTGCTTTTCGCTTTCATAAAGATGTCACTTGGTTGCAAGCTTTTTCAGGTTATCTGTGGTAAGCCGGTAGGTTATCCAGTCTGATAACGGGGCAGCGTCAATTGATTCATAAAATTGGATAGCGGGTTTATTCCAATCCAGCACATCCCATTCCATTCGACCACAATTCTTTTCCAGGGCGATACCGGCCAGCGTTTTTAAAAGGGACTTTCCAATGCCGCTTTTACGATGTTCCGGTAAAACAAATAGATCTTCTAAATGTAAAGTTGGTTTTCCGAGAAAGGTAGAAAACTTGAAAAAATACAAGGCAAAGCCAACGGCACCGGCATGGTTATTTTCGGCGATCAAGGCATGATAGTAAGCAGTTTCACCAAACCCGAACTGCTTGAACAACTCCTCTGTAGCTACCGCCTGGTGGGAAAGTTTTTCGTACTCGGCCAGTTTTTTAACGAGCTGAAGAATTTTCGGAACATCTTCTTCGCTCGCTTTGCGGATATTGTATTTCAGGGGGTTTGGCATAATTTTATTTTAAGTGGTTACGTAGTTTGCGATAGAAGCATCAACCTCCCGGAGGTTCAAATGTGGCGCATTCGTTACGCTTTATGATATTTGGGTTTCTATCTTTGACTTCAAATTTGGCTTAAAACCTCCGGGAGGTTGACAATTACAAACTTCTTAAAAGATCATTCCACCAACCACAAACTTAACTCTGGAACATAGGTAATGATAATGAGAGCGATTAATAAAATAATCAAAAACGGAACGGATGCGGCATACAGTTTTACAACCGGTTTCTCAAAGCGAAAACTGGAGATAAACAAATTGATACCGACCGGCGGCGTGCTGTAGCCAATTTCCAGGTTGGTTAGAAAAATAATACCGAGGTGAATGGAGTTGACGCCATAACTCTCGGCAATCGGGATGATTAACGGAACCACGACCAGGATGGCAGAAAAAATATCCATTAACGCGCCAACAATCAACAGAAAGATATTCAAGGCGATTAAAAACACTATCTTACTGGTGATAAATTGCTGCATAAATGCCAGGATTTTCATGGGAATTTCGGCGTCAATCATGTAATTAGCCAGCCCTAATGCCGCGCCTAAAATTACCAGGATGCCGCCGACCAGTACCATGCTATCGCGCATTACCCGCGGTAAATCGGTTTTGATTTTAATATCGCGAAGGATAAATACTTCTACGATGAGCACATAAAATGCGGTAATTGCTGCGGCTTCTGTCGGTGTAAAAAATCCGGCGTATATGCCGCCGAGAATGATCAATGGCAGCGGCAATTCCCATGCAGCATCTTTGGTCGCGTTGAGGGCATTTTTTAAGTTGAATGGCGTCGTCTCTATCTTTTGACCTTTTACTTTAAAAACGCTGTAAACCGATAAAAGAACAATCAGCAATAACCCGGGAAGCAAGCCGGCTAAAAATAGTTTGTCAATACTAACTTCGCTAATCATGCCGTACACGATGATCGGAAGGCTTGGTGGAAATAGCAATCCCAGGCTGCCAGATGTCGTTAACAATCCCAGGGAAAATTTCTCCGGGTAATTTTCCTTAATCAAAATGGGAAAAAGAAGGCCGCCCAAAGCGATGATCGTAACGCCGGATGCCCCGGTAAGCGCTGTAAACACCGCACACGTTAGCAGGGCGACAATTGATAAACCGCCGGGCATCCAGCCAAAAAGCGCTTTTGTAAAGTTAATGAGCCGTTGCGGCGCATTGCTTTCCGCCAAAAGATAACCGGCGAACGTAAACAGCGGAATTGCTAATAAAACCGGCTGGCTGGCTAACCGGTATAATTCGATGATGACAACGGTTACATCGATATCGGCGAAATAGAATGCCAGCAGCGCAATACTGCTAATAATGGCAAATAGCGGCGTGCCATAAAGCGCAAGAAGAATAATGAGGAGAATCAGGAAAAATGTTAACATGTGTAATATGAATCTAGTTAGCTTTTTTGGATGCTGTCGTTAACCGCTCTAAAATTTTAAGAAAAAAACGAAAAGCAATTAACGCAAAGCCGATTGGGATGATCATTTGAAATATCCAGGCTGGAATATCGGCTTCCCAAACAGTAAATACTGTTGTGTTGTCTTCCAGTTCAAGAGCGACAAAACCGTAAGCGGCTTTCGCTAAAATAATGCAGACAGCGATGGTAAACAATTCTACAACGGTGCGGATATAAGGCTTGAGTTTTTCCGAGGTGAGGCGGCTAAAAACATCGATGTTGATATGCTTTTCATCACGGGTTGCCAGCGAGGCGCCGATAAAGCCGACCCAAAGCACCAGGTGTCGCAAAAAGATATCTCCCCAAAGGAGGCCGGTATCAAAAAAATTTCTCAGGAAAACTTGTAGAAACGACATCAACACCATTACGGTGACGATCCCGACGATGAGAGAATTTTCTACAACTGCTAATGATTTGTCGAGCGTTTGAATTATTTTTTGCATAGGAGATGTGACGGTTATTTGTTTGGGTATCTATATAAAAAATAGTCAAACGGGGTTCAAATTAATTCAAGAATTGGTTTTATCGATTCTAATTGCTTTATAGTATGCATCCAGCAATTTAAGCTGATACTTTTCGAATTTTGATCGGTAATCGAGTTAGTGTTAATTCTTTTAAATCCAGTTTTGAGCTTGCATTATCTATATCTATGCCTACCAAATCTCCCTCTTTATCATAATCTAAAACAATACCTTCTGAGATTTCGATACTATCGATACTTGATTTTGATGATAAATCGATATAAAGAGAATCAGTATCAGGATAATAATTAATTTTCATTTCTTAAACCCCCTATCAGGAAATGCATTATGGATCGTTTTCTTATCTTCCAATGTTACCACTCTTAACACTTTATCTCCTAATTCATTAACGGTTCCCCAAAAACGATAACGATTTCTTTCTTGCCTTTCTATTTTAATCGGATTTTCAACAATTCGAATACACCACTCTTTTTTTAGATAAGGCCTTTTTCTTAAGACTTCATTTTCAAAGTACTCTGTAAATTTATAATTTTCCATACTTTGTATTAAAATTATTTCTGCGCTTTTCCGGCACGAAAATCAGCGAGGGTTTGATTGACACGATCCAGAAGCTCCGGGGCATATAGTCTTCCGGCTAAATCAATATGAGCAGATTTCGCCAGATTATAAAATTCATTACGGTCATCTTCTGAAATTTCAACGATTTCCACGCCATTTTCCTCCATTTTGGCGATGGAGGTCGCATTGTCTTCCCGCCCCATTTCAACCAGGCGGCGAAAG
>CAXHHS010000571.1:0-5209 GCA_964015645.1 uncultured bacterium | reverse complement strand
CTGTTTCGAGGATGTTCATCATCTTACTTTTCATAAAACTTTGTTTTTCCGCTTAATACATCCGCCCAGCGGATGGGGGCTGTTGGCACAAATTCATGCCGCTCCTGCGGGATTATTGCCTTTAATTGTTGCTTAATATCATGATAAGAAGCATCTTCAGCCAGGTTTTGCCATTCTTCCGGATCGGTTTCCAAGTTGTATAATTCCTCTTCTTTGCCATCATAATTGATATAATGCCACTGGCCTTTGATAATAGAGTAATGATTATCACGCAGGGTAGTGATAACCGGATAATCCCATTCTGCAGAAGGATTTTGTAATAGCGGGGTCAGGTTACGGCCGGTAACACCTTCTTTGGGATTTAATCCGCAGAGTTCGGTAAGCGTGGGAAAAATATCGACCAAAGAGACATTTCGATCACAGGTAATCCCGTTTTGAGAACCGGCGGGTAACCCGTTAGCTCTTTCGGAAACTTTAATCATCAGAACGGTATTAATGACGTTCTCCCACAAAGCAAATTTTCGCCAATGTTGTTTTTCGCCCAATTGCCAGCCATGATCCGAATAGATAACCACAATGGTATTTTCTGCATAATCACTTTCTGCCAGGGTTTGCAATAATTGGCCAACCAGGTGATCGGCAAAATTGATGGAGGCAAGATAACCTTGAACCGCTTTTTTCCATAAATTCGCCTCTGTCACATTTTTGTGATAATTCCCTGCTCGAGCGGCAATATTTTGGGCGGTTTCCGGCAAATCGATCAAATCATTTTTGTAAACTTTAGGTAATTGAACCTGGTCCAGGGGAAATTTCTCAAAGAATTCCTCCGGGACGTACCACGGCAAATGGGGGCGATACAGCCCGCAAGCCAAAAAGAAAGGTTTATCGTGTTTTTTCTTGAGCTGCTCGGACACCCATTTTACGGATGAATAATCGCCGGTTTGCTCCGTTTTAAATGGCAGCGGTTCGAAATCGAATGCAATATACATTCTATCAAAAACCGGCATATTAAAGGTTATTCCCTTCGGATCATCTTCCCGGATTTCATTATCGGTTTTGGTAAAATATTTGGTATTGGACGTTGAATCATAAGCCGGCAGATAGTGTTCCGGCATGTGCCTTATTTTTGACGGGAAATACTCGTCCCATGATCGTGGATCGGGCATATTATTATGGAAATTTTTGCCGGCGCCGCCGGTCCAATATCCGGCCTGTTTAAAATACTCCGGCAGGGTTACCTCATTTGGCAGAACGTGACGCCATATCTGGGGATTTGTGTACAAACCCGTAACATACGGATGCTTCCCCGTCATCAAGGCTGTGCGAGACGGGTTGCATGATGGCGAGGCGCAATAGGCATTCGAAAACAAAACCGCTTCGTCAGCGAATGAAGAGAGATTGGGCGTCAACGCCTGTGGATGGCCGCCCATTGGTTCTATCCAATTATTGAGATCATCTATGGAGATCATCAGCACATTGGGCGGGGTGGTGGTTTTCTTTAGGGATTCATTACAGGAGAAAAGAATACCAATTGCGATAAGAATGAACAATCGAATAAACGTAGTAGCTTTCATCATTTTAAACCTCGAGAATCGTTTATACCAATGAATTTTTCCAATGGAACTATTTGCATCTCTTCATGCAAATAGTTGCTGATTTGTGATGGCTTCATCGTTGCTAATTTGTGTTTGTATCCCAAATTATTCTTCAGAACTTTAGCGACCTCTTGCGGCCAATATCCCATACTCATTTGAATAATCGTTCCGCCAATTTCTTCCGCGAGTCTTTCAATTCTACTCTGTTTGCCAATCCTATCGACAAGAATGATAGTAGCCATGTACCACTTTGATTTACCAAGACTTAGTTCTCGTTGGAATCTGGAAACTTTATCTAATGAAATTTCCGGGTTACCGCGCCCAATAAATCCAATATCAAATCTAACGCCTTTTCCCGCTCGGTAAATTAAAGTGGCATCACTTTCGCGGCGTTCGCCACGGCTTGATAGCCAAAAAACTTTATTCGGTTTTTGAATCTCATCAGCCTTTACAAACTTAAAACCTAAAATATGAAGCAGCGATCCTAATACTAATTTTTCAAACAATTTCCCATAAGCTGATTTTGCTGAACCCCGGATTGTGAGTGTTTCTGCGCCGATTGTATTTAGTAAATATGTTACAAAATCCCAACTTATTGAACTTTTAGATTCGGTTTCAAACTCCAATATTCCTGTCATTTTTCCATGTTGCTTTTCAAATTTTTTAATTATTTCGCTACATGCTCTCACGTAATCATTCTTGTAGTCAACCAGACTTTCGGGATCATCTCTTAATACATTTTGAAATGCTTTATCAGTTAAACCTAAAATCCATTGAGCTAGCCAACGTTCCGTTTTCGGTATTCGCTTTTGTTGTAATATTTTCACCGCCTGTTCGATTATGTCATAGACAAAGAGTCTATTAGAAGCCGTTCCTTTACTAAACATATCAAATAAGGCAAGATTTAGGAAGGTTATTCGACGGCGGGTAATAAATTCTGTAGAATCCCTTAGATTTTTGCCACAAAGAATATCAAATACAACATCTCGAATGGCATTGAGACCTATTTGTTCAGTGAGTTCGAGGCCATTCGATGATAGTAGTTTTATTGAATCTTCGGTAAGTAAGTTAGAAAGGTTCTTAAATGATTGCTTTGTTTGTTTCGTCAAGCTTGCCTCTTAAAAGAGTAAATCTCCGACATCGATTTGCGAGCAATTAATGGTTAAAATTTCACTCGCCGCTTTTCCCAACCATGATTTCGCTTCATCTCGAATAATCTGAATGTATGGAGGTTCTTTTTCAATCAAAACAAAACGTCTGCCAGATTTTATAGCGGCCTTTCCGGTAGTACCGATTCCCGCAAAAGGGTCGAGAATAACATCTTCTTTAAATGAGTAATAAGAAATTACTTTTTCAGCCAATTCTAAAGGAAATATAGCGGGGTGCTTTTTGTCGTGAGCGGGTTTAATTTTCCATATATTGGTTTTTTCATAATGGTCGTCAATTTTAGATTGTTTAACGAGTTCAGGGTGAGGGTGTGCTCGAATATTCCAATCTATTAGCCTATCGCTTTCTTTTCTATAGACAAGGATATATTCAGTAACCGGAACCGGTTTATATTGTAATGGATTTCTATCGGCAGCAAAACGCCGGCCTCTACCGGTTGCCCAACCTGCGCCTTCCGGTTTTTCCCAAATAATATCATCTATAAATTCATATCCTTCTTCTATAAATAGCCGATGCATATCGAATGGAACAGCAATTCTTTTTGACGATTGATTCCGGTTTGTCCTTCTCAATAAAACAGGAGAAACATTCATTACAAAAAAACGCCCTTCCGCCAGAACATGATGAACTTCTCTAATAATCTTTCGGATTTTCAAAAGGTATTCTTCATAATCCAGGTAATCATTATACTCGGGACGCGCATTGAAGTAAGGAGGCGAAGTAAAAACTAAATCTACTGACTCCGCAGGTAAATCTTGTAGTATTTCTTCACAGTCACCATAAGCAATTGTATTTCTTAAACTTGATAACTCATACTTACCATTTTTCTTTTTTCTTTTTTCTTTTGTGGAGTTGTTGCGGCCTAATATACGTGCCTCTACAACATTTGCGTTTGTTGATTTATTTTGCAATATCAGTGAAGTTTTCGCATCAATGACAATCTCTCCTAAATGCCCCTGGTTACCTTTGTTCAGCAGGGGAACTCTCCAGATATGGTAACGATCGTCTATCTCCGGTAAGCCAAAACTTATCGCATTTTCTAATTGTACCTGTTTTAGCCATATCAAAGCAATTTCTTTAGCCTCTTGAACGTTTGTAACAGCATATTTTCGCTTTTCGGCAACCGTTTTATTATCAGGTATCATAAATTTTTAATTACTCCGTTCATTTGGGGTTGATAAAGATTAATAATATCTTTAGTAACCGAGAAACGCAAAGAAATTTTTTATTTAAACGATCTCAAAACGGGTTTCCGATATTAAAAACTAAATACTATTCATACCGCAACGCCTCAACCGGGTTTGTTAAAGCAGTTTTTATCGCATGGGAGCTGACGGTCAAGATCGCTATCAATAGCGCCAAACCACCGGCAAGCGCAAACACCCACCAGCCGATATCAACCCGGTAAGCAAAATCTTGCAGCCAGAAATTCATGCTAAAATAAGCCAGTGGCCAGGCAACGATATTGGCAATTAGCACCAGTAAGGTAAATTCCTTTGAGAGCAACAGCACCACATTGGAGACCGATGCGCCGAGCACTTTGCGAATGCCGATTTCTTTGATGCGCCGCTCAGCAGAAAAAGATGCCAAGCCGAACAACCCCAGGCAGGCGATCAAAATCGCTAACCCGGAAAAGTAGCCGAAAATATTGCTAAGCTGCTCTTCCGGGCGGTACATTTTATTGAGATTTTCATCGAGGAAAAAGTAGTTGAGCGGGCGGCCGTTGGTAAAGGTTGTCCAGGTTTTTTCAATAAAGGGAAGCGTCTCGGCCATATTGCCGGGTGTTACTTTTACAAAAAGGAATTCGTACCACTGCGGCCAAATGTGCAGTACCAGCGGGCCGGCAAGGTCTTTTAACGAACCGTAGTTGATATCTTCGATAACGCCGATCACCTGTCCTTTGCGGTTACTGCCGAATTGGAATCCCTTACCGGCTGCCTCGGTCCAGCCAAATCGTTTCATCGCCGTTTCGTTGATGATGAATGCTTCTGTGGTATCGCTGGCGATATCCGAAGAAAAATCACGGCCTTGCAGCAAGTTTATATCCATCGTTTTGATGAAATCGTGATCGACATAATAAGCCGGTAAATCGATGGTTTCATCGCTGCCTTCCGGGCGGAAGGGGTAAAAATGGATCAGCGGGCCGGGCACATCGGAAGATACTGTTACGCCGGAAATCGCCGAATGGGTAAGCAATTTATTTTTTAACGCTAAGGGGTGCTCGCGAAAGTCCGTTCCACGCAAGGAGAAGACCACGGTATGCGCTTTGTCAAACCCCAATTGATTGTTGCGCAAAAAATGAAGCTGTTGAAAAACGATGATTGTAGCGATGATAAGAATGATAGAAATGGAGAATTGTAGAACGACGAGGCCTTTTCTAAGCAAGGGTGACCGGCCGCTGTCTCTTATACACATCTCCGAGCCCACGAGACTCCAGTTCATCGCGT
>CAXHHS010000570.1:0-5211 GCA_964015645.1 uncultured bacterium | reverse complement strand
ACACCGGGATCAATAATTTTAAATTCTTCTTTAGAAATTTTATCGTAATCTGCTGCCGCTGCTTTTAAATCGGAAATTTTATCTGCCGGTAAAAATACAACTGCGTCTGCTTCGCGGGGAATTGCGTTGTGTTTGCTGCCGCCATCAATATGCATCAGGCGAAGGTCGGTTTTCTTTGCAGCATTCCACAAAAAACGGCTGATTAATTTGATGGCATTTCCCAGTCCTTCAACAATTTGTAACCCGGAGTGCCCGCCTTGCAGACCACCAACTCGAATGCGAATAACCTCATAGCCAGCGGGAATGCCATCTGTTTCGATATTAAAGAACAACTCGGTATCCCGGCCGCCGGCACAACCAATGTAAATAGCGCCATCTTCTTCGGAATCCATGTTTAGCAAAATACGCCCTTCCAGCAACTTATTGCTCAAGTGTGTGGCGCCGGTTAAACCGGTTTCTTCATCCACCGTGAAAAGCAGTTCCAGCGGACCGTGGGCGATATCGGTGCTTTCCAAAACTGCCAGAGAGGCGGCAGCACCAATCCCATTATCAGAGCCTAACGTGGTTCCGTCTGCGGTAATCCAATCACCATCGCGCAGCAGCTTGATGGGGTCTTTAGTGAAGTCATGTTCGGTGTCTTTATTTTTTTCGCAAACCATATCGACATGGCTTTGCAATACTAAAACCGGGGCATTTTCCCGCCCGGGCGTTGCCGGTTTTCGTATCACAATATTTTTAACATCATCCATTTGATAGGTTAGCCCGTTACGGTCAGCAACTTGTTGCACGTATTGCAGCACGCGATCTTCATCCTTAGAGCAGCGGGGGATTTGGCTAATCTGGTAAAAGTGTTCCCATAACAATTCCGGCGAAATTCCGGCAATAGCTTCCTTCACAGCAATTCTCCTTTTTTTATCCTTTCAAATAACGATTGAAATAAGCGGAAACGAAGGGGATATGCAAGTTTTTATTTGTTTTATCATCGAGAAAATATATATTTTCTCGATTGGTTCTTAAAGACTTCTATAGAAACCAGTGGTCAAAAAACCATTCTTATTCACATTTTTAATGTAGCAGGAAGGTTCGTAATGTTCAAAATCGGCTATTACCAATTTCGTCCTCTTTTCGGGCAGGTTCGTAAAAACGTTTCAAAAGTGCTAAACACGTTGAGCCAGGCTGAGGCAGATTTAATTGTGCTGCCGGAATTACCATTCACCGGCTATTATTTTCAAAATCGGGAAGAGACATTATCGCTGGCGGAAGACCCGGCAAACTCTGCTACTGTAGAGAGTTTGATTGCCCTCTGCCGGGAGCGCGATTTTTACCTCATCACCGGGTTTGCGGAGAAAAAACGCGATAAGTGTTTTAACAGCGCGTTGCTAATCGGCCCATCGGGAATCATTCACACCTACCGCAAATTACATTTGTTTAACGAAGAAAAAAATTGGTTTGACCCCGGCGATACTCCGCTGCAAGTAACCGAAGTTCGCGGCGCCAAAGTGGGCATTATGGTGTGCTTCGATTGGATATTTCCGGAAGTTACTCGTACACTTTCCGTTTTGGGAGCGGACATCGTTTGCCACCCCTCCAACCTGGTGCTGAGTTACTGCCAAACCACTATGCTTTCCCGCTGTTTGGAAAATGCTATTTTTGCCGTCACTTGCAACCGGTTCGGATTTGATAAACGCCCGCAGGGATATCTAAAATTTACCGGTAAAAGTCAGATCGTTGCACCGAAGGGGATATTGTTGCATCGCGCACCATCGCAAAAATCGGAATTGTTTATCACGGAAATCGATATCGATTTGGCGCGAGACAAAAGTATTACGGCGTTGAACGAGATTATGGAAGATCGAAGACCGGAGTATTATGCACCGTTGGCGAGGTAAAGGAAAAGTGGCAGTTGGCGGCAGTAGTTTGACGTGGAGCAACCAGCGAATACCTGTTGTTATAATGCAACTTATCAAGTTAAGAAAACAGGGCTTCGAATTAATCTTTCGCAAACTCAAGGTTAGCATCCTGAGTAGCGATTTGTCTTTTAAATCGCGTATCGAAGGGTGCGGCGGACGTCTACCGCCCCCTTCGATACGCCGAACAAACAACGTTCGGCTACTCAGGATGTTAGTTTTGAATGGAATTGAAAAGCCAATCTTGAATTGATCAAAAAGTTGGTTTAGAAAAGCCCAATATTATCTCAAAATATAACTAGCAATTTCAAAAATCAGGAACCAACACAATCTTCCCAAACTGCTCTCCGTTTATCATTCGCAAATAAGCATCTCGATATTCCGAAAACGGAAACGGCCCGTCGATAACCGGTTGGATTTGGTGCGTTTTAAACAAATTTACCATGTTGGCAAAATCGTCTTCATTGCCCATGGTGGTTCCCTGGATGGTGATTTGTTTCCAAAAAATCTTGCGCAAATTCAGTTGGGAAGGATTGCCAACAGTTGCCCCGAAAAATACGATTCGCCCACCGGGATTCACAATCGAGCAAAGATCGTCAAATCCATTACCACCCGCGCTATCAATGACTAAATCCACACCGTTGTTGCCAGCCAGCTCTGCGATTTTTTTCGCCCAATTTTCATCTTTATAAGATGCACCACCGCTTGCGCCGGTGTTGATAGCCTGTTCAATTTTAGCATCGCTGCCGGAGGTTACCAAAGCGGTTGCCCCGGCTGCCAGTGCCATTTGCTGCATTAAGGCTGCCACGCCGCCACCGATGCCGGTAATTAAAACCGTTTGCCCCCCGGATAATTTTCCCTGTGTAAACAAAGCACGATAACCGGTTAACCCTCCGAGCGGAATTGCAGCTGCCGCTTCAAACGAGAGATGTTCAGGTTTTACTTCCAAATTCTTTACCGGTACTTTCACAAATTGTGCCTGGGTTCCGTCATCCGGCAATCCTAAAATACGGAAGCTGCGCTGCTGGGCACGGGGATTATCGCCCCAATCCAACGCCGGGTTGACGATGACCGGTTTTTCCAGCCAGGTTTCCTCAACACCATCTCCGATTTGATGTACGATACCGGCGCCATCGGAGCCAAGAATAATTGGCACCCGGATGCCGGCGTACAATCCTTTGGTAATCCACACATCACGATGGTTTAAGGCCGCTGCTTTTATCTCCACAATGGCTTCTCCGGCTTGCGGTTCGGGGTAGGGAACTTCTTTGATTTGTAGGGAATCGAAATTATTTTTTTCCCGGAAAACGATTGCTTTCATGGTTTTCATTTAGATATTGCTCCTGATGTTTTGTTTGTTCAATTGGCGCAAGTTACAAACTTGCGTTATGGAGCACAAGCTGGAAACTTGTGTTACTTTAGCATCACCATTCGCCGTGTTTGCTTAACCTCCTTGTCGATTTTTAGCTGGTAAAAATAAATTCCGCTGGGCTGAGATATACCGTTGCTATCCGTTCCTCCCCAAAGGAAATTGTGAAAGCCGGCTTCTTTATTCTCTGCCACCAGTATTATCACTAATCTCCCGGTAATATCATAAATCTTCAATTCTACAAATCCGAAATCTGAAATCGCAAATCCGATATTGGTGGTGGGATTAAATGGGTTGGGAAAGTTTTGCTCCAGAACAAACGTTTCCGGAATGGCATCAGCTTCTCCCGGAATGCCAGTTGTCGTTGGTTTAAAGCGATAAATATTCCCATTAAACGCACAGATATATAATTCGCTTTGTTCATCGATACCGAAGCTGGCGATATTTAAACTGGTATTGAGCAGCTCGGAATTGGCGGGGGAGTTGATGTCAGAAACATCCAGCGCCCAAATGCGTCCGCTGCCAAAATCGCCGTAAATATATTGCCCCTGTAGCTCCGGCACACCTGGCCCGCGATACACATATCCGCCGGTTATCGAATTTCCCAGCGAGCGACCGTATTCCCAAACCGGTAATTCCAAACCGGCAACCTGACACCCGGATGGCGGGTTAAAACAGTTGCTTCCCTCCATAATGCGCCAGCCGTAATTTTTACCGTTTTCGATGATGTCTACTTCTTCTCGGGCGCCCTGCCCCACATCCCCGGCCCAAAGCTGCCCGGTCTCGGCATCAAAGCTGATTCGCCAGGGATTGCGCATACCGTAAGCAAATATTTCTTCTCGAAATCCATCGGTGTTACCAGCGTAGGGATTACCAGGCGGAATAGCATAATTCATATCCGGATCTTGATTATCAACATCGATGCGGAGAATAGAGCCTAAAAGCTGGCGGCGATCCTGCGCGCGGTTTAACGGATCACCGCCGGAACCACCATCCCCCACTGCAATGTAAAGATGACCGTCATTTGGACCAAATGCAATTGCCCCGCCGTTGTGGTTTCCAAAATCCTGGTTGAACTCCAGCAATACAAATTCGCTGTCTGGCTCGGCAATATTAGGATTGGAATCGGATACTTTAAATCGCGAAATTCGGGTTCTATCCAGCCCGGGGCCGGGATCAAATATGTAATTGACATAAAAATAACCATTGGTTTCATAATCGGGATGAAACGCCAATCCCAATAATCCTTGCTCGTTGTCGGCATCATCCACTCGCCCCCGGATGTCGAGGAACGTTGTTGCACTCGCCGTATTTGAATTGTTCTCAAACACTCGAATAACCCCGCGCTGCTCTACAACAAAAATACGATCACTGCCATCACCGGCGTTTTGCAAATCTACCGGGCGGTTAAATGATAAATTGGGGAATGCGATTTCTAACTCAAATTGGGAAAATCCTTGTTGAAAAATTGCACAGGTGAACAACAAAACGAATCGTAAAACATTTTTCTTCATTGAAGATTTCCTTTCTTAACTATTGTTTTTAATGATGTTATCAACGAGATAAAAAATCTGCTACAAAAAGGGTTATAAGTTCGCAAATGAAATGCCGGTTTATTTTTCGCATAATTTTTTAACGAAGTGAATCCTCCCGAAATAAATTTTGTATAAGGTATGAAAAATTGTGCAATAGTGTTAAATTTAAAATCAAAACAACAACTGATTTAACATTGGATACCTCAATGAATATTTACGCTATCATTATTCTTATTACAGTTATCGCCAGCTATATCCTAAGCCTTGTAACGGAAATACTCAACCTAAAATCATTAAAAAAAGAACTCCCCGAAGAATTCGATGATGTATAAGATAAGTAAAAAAATTCAAGATAGAATTAATATACAAGGGCGAAAACCAAATTATGATTTTTTAACTA
>CAXHHS010000569.1:0-5233 GCA_964015645.1 uncultured bacterium | reverse complement strand
GAAAATTGGGCGTGGGCAAATTGGCTTAAAATTAATACGTTAATGAATAGTAGTTTAAAGAAACGATTCATGGATCGAACCTCCATTAAAAATTCGCAGTAACCCCAAACCGCACCTGGCGAGGGGCGGAAAAATGATGAGGGGGGTTAAAGAAAAACTCTTCAAGGGTATTGATGCCCTTCACCTGCCCGGATTGGCGATGCTCCAAATTGAATCCCGCTCGCCCGGTGCTGGCATAAACGATATCCTCATTACGGCGGTCAAACAGGTTAAACACTTTCAGAAAAACCTGGAAACGATTACCGCCTAAAAAGAAATTATAATTGGTTTTTAAATCCACCGTCAGTGTTGCGGGGGAACGGGCGGTATTCTCAAAAGCCTGACGGATGTTTAAGAATCTCGGTGTATAGGGCAAACCGGCGCCATAGCGGCCCAATGCTGTCAAGCTAAATTTATTGGAGCTACTCATCGTCATCGCGACATTGAGCGTGTGGCGTTGATCCCAATCCAGCGGTACCAATTTTTTTTCCGGCTCGCGGTTTTGCAGGCGGTCGATAAAAGCGGCATTGGCTTCGGAGGCATTCCCCTCGGCAATTTGGAAGGTGTAATCCACCGAGGCAGACAACCAATTGGAGTGGCGCTGGGTTAAGGCAAAGGTAAAGCCTCTTGTGTTGCCGAAATCACGGTTTTCGTAGCGAGCATAGCGATCGGCGCCGCGTTGCAATTGATAAATTTCCGTGCCCAATAGATCGCGAATATCCTTGTAATACACCGTTAGATCAAAGGCGAGATTATCGGAAAGCTGCTGCTGCAATCCCACTTCGTAAACAGTAGTTTTTTGGGGATTTAGGTCGGCATTGCCCATCAGGGTGCGCAAGCGGCCGATTTCCACTTCGAACTCGGAATTGGCATAAAGAAATTGGAAAAGGGGCATCTGGAAAAATTGCCCGAAAGAAAAATGCAGCACTCCGCGATCAGAAATCGGGTAAGCCACACCCAAACGAGGGCTAAATTGGTTTTTGACGCTGGCATCAGTGCGTTTTTCGGGATTAGCGGGGTCGCCTAAATCCGTCGGAATCGGGGCGTTGGGGTCAAAATAATCGTATCGCAATCCCACATTCACGATCATAAATTCAAATTCCATTTTATCCTGAAAATAGACGGCAAACTCCCGCGGTTGGTGGATGTAGCGATTGTTAAACGGTGATTCCGGCGGTGGTAATTCCGGTCGAAAAGGACTTACTTCCACGCCACCAACCCGGGCGGGAATCAATTTGAATTCTTCAAAATCCAGTTCATGTGTGCGAAACTCCACCCCGGTTTTGATCTGGTGAGTTTTGGTTAACTGGTTGGTTAAATCGAATTTCAGGCCGAGAGTATTTGTCTGGCGCTGGCTGTGCCACATATCGGTTCCGCCGGTGAAAAAAGTATTGCCGGCGGAAACCGGTCCCAAAAAACGATCCGGGTGAACGTAACGCGAGTCAAACGGATCTTCGTAAACGAAGCTTTTTTCCTCGTTAACGATATTGGAGAAATTCAAGGTGTAAAAGGTGCGCTGGTTCAGCACGTGATCCCAGGTGGCGAGGAACGTATAGCCGTCTTTAAATTGATTGGATGCTCCATCGGGATTCAATAAAAAGCGGTAGAAATCATGGAACTGGTTTTCCGGGGTGAATTCCGTGCCCTCCGCGCTCCAATTCCTGGTTTCCAAATCGTTAAATAATAAGCTGGTGGATAGTTTTAACGTCGGGGAAAACCGATAGCTCAATTTCCCGTGCAAGGTGGTTTTTTTGATCGGCTGCATCGGCACTGCTGCACCGTCACCGGTTGCCTGAATGATATATTGTGATGGGCTATCGAAAGAGACATTGGAGGAGTCTGTCGGGTTAAAGGTGCGAGTGCCAAAGATATAACCTTTATCATCGAGATGGCGCCCGGTGACCAGGAATTTCAGCTTTTTATTGGTAAATGGAATGGGGCCTTGTAAAGTGAATTGATAGTTTTGCACCCCGGAAGCGCTAAAATCGTTGATGTGAGGAAATATATCATCACCGGAAGAAAGATAATCCCCGCCGTAAACGGTGGCGGCAGCGCTGAGTTGATCCCCAACATCTTTGGTGACAATATTGACAATCCCGGAAAGCGCCCGCCCGTATTCGGCATTAAAAGTCCCGCTGATAACTTGCAATTCTTGCAGGGAGTTGTTCTCGATTTCCACGGCAATATCGCCGGAATAAACATCGGATAAGGCCACTCCATCGACCATGTAGACCACTTCCTCGGAACGCCCGCCACGAATGTGCAATTCCCCGTCGCGCCCCTTTACCACCCCAGCTTGCAGCGTGACAACATCCTCGAATTCCTCCACCGGCAACGCTTCAATTTCCTGCGCGCTCACCACCGCTTGCGATGCGGTCATGTCTTTGGTAATCAACTCTGCCTGTGCAGTAACAACAACCTCTTGACCAGCAATGGCTTCCGAGGAAAGCTTAAAAGCCGCTTTGGTGGTCAAATCGACCTTTACGACGATGTTTTGCAAGGTTTGAGTTTGATACCCAAGCATCGACGCTTCCAGGTTGTAGCGCCCGGGCGGGACATTCAGGATGATGAAATCGCCGTCTACATCGGTGGATGCGCCCATAATGGTGCCGGTAAGTAATATATTCGCGCCCGGCAATCCTTCACCGGTCTCGGCATCGACAATTCTGCCGACAATCTTCCCGGTGGTGCCGGCAAAAACCGGAAGATGATAATCGGCGAAAAAAAGTATTAACAGAATCGTCGAAAAATACTTATAAATAGATTTTTTGCGGTGTTTCATATAGAAATACCTCGATTGTTTATAGCTCTGTGTGCTCAAGTGTTCATGTGTTTAAGTTACTTAAACACATGAACACCCGAACACTTGAAAACCAAAAAACTCAAACACTACCTTATCGTATAATCGCAAACCGCCCGATTTTTTCCCCGATTCCCGGCGCGTCGAGGTGATAGATGTAAACCCCGAATGCGACGACCTTGTCATTGTCACGGGTGCGCAAATTCCAAAACGCCGATCCGCTGTCAATAGAACTGTCGTGTTCAATAATATCCAGCAACTGCCCGCGCAGGTTATAAATGCGGATGGTGCACTCTTGCGGCAAATTGGTAAACTGTAATTTATTGACCCCGCTGCCGCCGGTGTAAAGACTTCTCTGTTCGAAAGGTGAATTAACAATATAGGGATTGGGAACCACCCGAACATTCTCCAATACCGAGGCATCGAGATTTTGGTCAATGTTAGCGGGTTGGGTGGTAATGACGAAAACATCACGCGAGGAAAATGGCTTGCGGGTTGGAATAAACGCCACATCGCCGTTTTCCGGGGGAATAGAGGCACCGGGATCGGAGGGCGCTGTCAAGGTGATGGACCAATATACCGGGGGGAAATTTTGCACATTATCGCCTTCCACAATAAAAATCAACTCCCCGGAGGACCAGGCGCCATCACCGTTTTGGTCTAAAACTAAAATATTCTCCTTTTGGTTGTCGGTGATATTCCACACCTGGAAAGGAACCGGGATCGGGGTGGTGAAAATTGCCGTATCAATCCCGGCTTCCCCGAAACGCACTTCGTAATCGGCGGGAATCGGTGTCGCATCCCCAACATTGTTGTTCAACGTCAGACTAATCGACCAATTGGAATCGCCGTTTCTCCACTCGGTGCTTAACGAATCCCATTTTAATACATCATTTACCAGAAAAATTTGCAGCCCGTCGAAAAGCGGGTCGCCTCCACTACGCTGTTCGGCAGTGGAATAATTGGCAGAATTTTCAAAGACGATTTGGGAATTTTGCGGATCCGTAATGTCCGTCAGCGTATAGACCGTATCACTGAAAGAAGAATCGTCAAAGGTCAATTGATATTGCCCGTCTTTGATCAAACGCCGGTCGATAATCTCCAGCGAAATCTCGCCGGTAGTAAAACCGGAGGTGCTTGTGATGGTATAATCTGGCGCTTGATAACCGCGTGCTTCTACCACCGGGGTAACAATAACTGTGTTGATATCCGTAACTATCTCCCCGGAATTTTTAACCACGATATTTTTGGTCGATTCGGTAGGGAAAATTTGTTCTGCCGCATCGCCCCGGTCAAATGCGACGATGGCATAATAATAGGTTTTACCGTTTAGTACGTTGTTATCGCTCCAGGCATAGGAAAGACCGCTGTTATTGCCCAGGAAATAGCGGAACCCATACGCATTCAACGAAAATAGATCGTCGACACGGTTGTTTTTATCAAAGGTGGCGATTGGCTCGCTGTAGATCAGTATCCCGCGATCATCGGTAACATTATACACATCGTTGAAGCCGGGATCGGTGCTGCGGTAAATTTTGTAACCCTCAAAATCCGGCGCGGTTTCGGAGCGGCGATCCCAATAAAGCGTCACACGATTGTTTTGGGCAACGGCTCGCACCTGCGGCGGGGGCGGGGCAACCGGAAAGGTGTAATTATCACGGTAGATTTGATCCACAATTGCTTCGTTGCGCTCTTGATCCAGGGCATTGGCGCTGAGGTAGAGTACCACGGAAAAGCGCTGCGTTTCGCCGGGGGCGAGGGGAAAGGAGCCGCTTCCAAGGATGAATTCATTATCGCCACTGCTCGGTGTGGCACCCTGGTTGGCGGTGAGAGCAGTCCAAACCTGGTTGGCAGCAGTTGCGCTAAACTCCCCGGAGCCGAACGCTGCAAACCCGGTCAGGCCGATTTGATCGGATTCGTCGATGTCGAGAGCGTCGAAATTGGGTTCGCCGGGCGTTGGTAAGCCGTCGGCTTCACCCTCATCGCCGGTTCCCGGGGCACCATCCGCACCGACGTCATCATTCAACGGCTCGCCGGGTTCCCATAAACCGTTGCCGCTAGTATCGGCAAAACTCATCCAATCGCCATCATTATCGATGCCGTCGGAACGGCTTTCATCCACCAGGCCATCGCCATCGTTATCAATGCCGTCGTTGTTTATGCCGGGCGTTTCTAACAGCGCGACGGAAAAGCGCCCCACCGGCGACCAGCGGCCAATACTTTCAGCAGCGCCCCGGCCTTCGCCATTATTATCAACATCAACGGCAGTCACCTGGGCGCGGTTTTGTTGAAAATTTAGCAGGTCGTCCGCGCCATCACCGCCGGGAGCCGGTTGGCAGAAAAATCCTGCTGCGACGCGATCGTAGGTCTGTCTCTTATACACATCTCCGAGAC
>CAXHHS010000568.1:0-5239 GCA_964015645.1 uncultured bacterium | reverse complement strand
AGAGACAGGCCGGGGTATTTCCGATAATATTTTTATCCTCCCCGGCATTCGTTTTCCGGGGATCGGCGAGCTTAGCGAGGCTGGCTTTGATTTCATCCAGGCGTGCAATATTTTCTTCCGAGCTGATGATAGCGTAAATCAACTCGCGGCCTTCGTGGGTTTTTCCTTTTTCGAGAAGTTGCACCCGGGGCGATTTTTCCGCTAACGCTTTAAAATAGCGAAGAATTTCTCCGTGCCGCGCAGGGCGTTGTCCCAGGGGAAACCCCAGAACCTCATCCGGCGAAGGAACACCAGGTTCGTAAGTACCGTTTTTGAAGAATGGCTCTTCTGTTTGAGCATCCAGGTTCGCTATCGCGAATAATGTTGCAAGACCTAATATTAATAAATAGTTTTGGGAAGTAAATTTCAGAAATGCGTTCATCATTGCCGGAAACCTCCTGGTTTAAGGTGTTTGATATGTAAACGCAGGAAGTTACCATTTCACGCTTAAAAAGCAAGTGGTATCCGATTTACCGGTTTACAAGCAGTTGAGTGGTCATCACATCGGATAATAATTGGAAAAACTCATCACCATTCTTGTAATCCTTTTTTTCAACTTTTGCTAACAAACCGGGGGTTCTCAAAAATTGATACGCTAAATAAGCAATATAGCGAATGGTTTCGGTTTCCCCATCTTCGATCAAACGATGTATTTCACTTTCCAACTTTTCGGTATCTTTGTCAGGATGGAATAATTTGAGTTTTACGGAATGGAAAATAGCGGATTCTACCGACCCGCAGTTGCCGTTTTTTAATACAATCTCAAGATTGTTGAATGCGTTTTCGATGCTGGCAGCGGTTTGAGCAATCGCCATAACGCTTAAAATGATAGTTGCTAAAATAGCTGTTAATTTCATGACATCCTCCTTTTTGTTTAATGTTCGATTGTAGTTTACGAAATCGAATTGCCGGAGATGTCATTGGGGCGTAAAGGGTTGTCAAATTTTGTCACTAATACTCACGCAAAGGCGCGAAGCAGCTAAAAAGATGTTAAAAGCTACTTTTCTTCTTCGTTTTTTACCAATTGATCGTAAATAATTTTCAACTCTTTCACATCATCACTTAATGGGACATCGGAAGCAACATAGCCTATTCCACCGGCAGCCTGGCCAACATAGTGTACAATTAAAGAGTCTGCCGGTAGCACATCCGGTGGTACATCTTTGCCAGAGAGAACCATTACTCGCCAAAAACTTTGTATTACAGACACGCTTTGTTGATGAATGGCGTTTGAGAACTGTTTTCTAACTTTACGGGTTTCCGGTTGGTCGATTGGCGCAACGAACAGTTTGGTGCTATCCGGCCACCAAATTTCTTTACGGAGAAACATTTTGGAAACCATCTCGCTTGGTAATTCTTCAAGCGGGTTGGCGGAATTCACAATAATTTTAAATCCGGTGCTATCCTGCGCTGCGGCAGGTGTGCTCAAAACGATTGCACTAAATAATAGCACCAACAAAAGCAATTTTTTCACTACTTACCTCCTTGTAAAATATATTCCCGGTCAAAGTTACTGTTCGTAGTGTTAAGAAATGTGACGATATTGTATTGGCAGGATATTTAAATTTAATGCGCTGTTTCGATTATCGTAAACAGAGGCCGCCATCCACCGGGATAACGACACCGTTGATATAAGCAGCCGCTGGCGAGGCGAGGTAGACGGCAATTCCCGCGATATCCACCGGCTGACCGATACGGCCAAGAGGACATTGGTTTTCAATTTGCTCTTGAAAATTATCCAGAAGCCACTCGGTCATTTTGCTTTCGAAAGGCCCGGGCGCGATGGCATTTACCGTAACGCCGCGACTACCCAATCGCACTGCTAGTACACGCGTTAAGTGATGCACTGCCGCTTTGCTGGCGCTGTAAGCAAAATTATCCATTTCCGGCACACGAATGCCGTCAATCGAGCCAATATTAATCACTCGCGACGTATTGGTTTGTGAAGCGTTTTTCTCCAATAACGGCATTAAATCGCGGGTAAACAAAAATATTGCTTTTACGTTGATATCCATCGTTTTATCGTAACCGTGCTCCGGGTATTCATCAAACGGAGCGCCCCAACCGGCCCCGGCATTGTTCACCAAAATGTCGATGGAGTCTTCTCTTTCTTTGATCGCGTTAACCAGCTTTTCGCGGCCCTCGTTTGTGGACAGGTCGGCGGGAATGGAAATACAGGTTCCGAGTTTTGATAACTCTCCAGCCGCAGCATCACACACTTCCGCCTTGCGCGATGAGATATATACCTTCACGCCGTTTTCCACATACGCCCGGGCGATCATCAAACCAATTCCGCGCGAACCACCGGTTACGACGGCTGTTTTGCCGGTGATAGAAAATAGATTCTCGATTTTATAAGATTGGTGCAGCATTTATTTCTCCTGATGTTTTAGGAAAGGAGAAGGAAGAAGATCGATTTATCCTTTTCCCTTCATCCTTTAACCTTACTTCAATGATCTCCCCCCATCAACTTTAACAATGTTTCCGGTAATAAAATCGCTGCCCTCGATTAAGAATAGAATCGTTTGGGCAATATCTTCCGGCGAGCCAATTCGCTTAAGGGGAGTTGTTTCGATTAAATAGCTTTCCTGTTTTTCACTATAATCATCCGGCAGCAATACTGCACCGGGAGAAACTGCATTCACCGTAACATGTGGCGCCAATGCTTTTGCCAGGCCTTTTGTTAAAGCAATTACCCCCGCTTTCGATACGCTGTAAGGAATGTAGTTTTCCCAAATCGTTTCACCGGCAACATCGGCAAGATTGATAATTTTACCCCGCTTTTGTTGATACATTACTTCACCTAAAATTTTACTGCCGAGGTAAACGCTCTTTAAATTCACCGACATAAAGTGATCCCATTGTGTTTCCGTCGAATTCAAAAATGGCGTGCGATAGAAAATTGCGGAGTTGTTAACGAGTACATTAATTTTACCGAATTCCAATAAAATTTTCTCTTTAATATTCATCCAGGTTTCGGCCAGGGAAAGATCGCCGTTAACGATGAGTGGTTGTTTGCCAATTGCGGCAATCTCACCGGCGGTTTCTCGCGCTTTTGCTTTTTGGCTGTGATAATGAAGAACGATTTGCGCGCCATTGCGGGCTAACAACATCGCCGTTGTTTTGCCGATCCTTCCGGCGCTTCCGGTGATGAGAATAATACTGTTTTTTAGCTGCATCATTTTTAACTGATTTCAAATTGAATCCGGCTTATAAAATAATGAAAAAATTGTATTTGAAAAAAGAAATTAATATCATTAACATGTAGTATTACTTAAGTTTATCGATTATTTGTCGTATAATTTCACTTTAGGGAAAATTGCCAGGTAAGGATTCGTTAAGAACAATTTGTTAAATTCTAAGGCAAAACGATTTGGGGCAAAACGATTATTCTTTTCTTAGTTTTAATCGTTTTGCCCGTAATCGTTTTGTCATTTTTGGCACCTTGAGGAGGTTCATTGATATGTCAAATATTCGCAGCATTCTGTTTCCCTTCTTAATGATCGTATGTCTCTCTACGTTGTTTGCGCAAGTAAAAACGAATGGAATTGCCGTTGGCGCTGGCGTGGGCACAAACATCGGCGATATGGATTTTGGCAGAGATGATTTTGGTTTGCATTCCAATCTCGTTTTTCGTCACGGGCTTTGGGGATTTATAGAAGGGCAGATTACCGCCGGCATTGGCGAGTTGGAACGCAACGATGCAAACAGTTATCGAACCGTCAGTTTTACCGGCGATTACCGTCTTCTTCTTCGTCCGATTGCTGCTCGCAGCTACAGCTTGTATGTATACGGTGGATACGGCGCGCTGAATTATGATGTGCGAACCCCGCCTGAGAACCGGACAGCCGGCGCGGCAGCATCCGAATGGACAACTTTTGCTCCGCTTGGCGCTGGCGTTCAAATTAAATTGCTGGATCGCGTTTCATTGGATGTATCCGGCGGCTATAATCTTTCTTTATCAAAAAATTTGAACATCATAACCGGTAATGATAATGATAATTTTTACGGCGGATCGATTGGGTTGATTGTAACCGGCGACGATGGCGGCGCCGATCCGGATAAAGACAAACTCGTTAACCGCGAAGAAAAACGTTATGGGACTAATAAAAATAATCCTGATACTGATGGTGACCGCTTGAGTGACGGCGTGGAAGTTTATGATACCAAAACCAACCCCTTAAAGCCGGATACCGACGGGGACCGGTTGAATGACAGGGAAGAGATTGAGGTTACTAAAACCAATCCCAGGAACCCGGATACCGATGGCGACGGCCTTCAGGATGGCGAAGAACGCCTGACATACCTTACCAATCCCTTGAAAAAAGATACCGACGGCGACCGCTTAAGTGATAAAGATGAAATTTTGAGCACTAAAACCGATCCGAATAAAGCCGATACCGATGGCGATGGGCTGGACGATGGCCGGGAATATACTCTTAAGACCGATCCGTTAAACCCTGATACTGACTCCGATCGCTTAACAGACCGTATAGAGGTGGAAAAGTATAATACCGATCCGCTAAACCCTGATACTGATGGCGGTACCGCAAATGATGGCGTAGAAGTGGGGCGCGGAACAAATCCCCTGGACCCGAATGATGATGTTATTTTGGATCTCCCTGATGAACCGGGTGAGCCGATTATCCTGGTCGGAATCATTTTCGAATTTGACCGGGCAACGATTATGCCGCAATCCGAGCTAATTTTAGAAAAAGCCTGGCGAACCATGGAAGTCTACCCGGAATTAGAGGTTGAGATTCATGGCCATACCGATAATGTCGGTTCCGAAAGTTATAATGAAGGGCTTTCCCGCCGGCGGGCTGATTCTGTCAGGCAATATTTGGTAAACAAGGGGATCGATCCATCCAGGGTCGCCACCCGTGGTTTTGGCGAAACAAATCCAATCGATACAAATGACACTGAAGCCGGGCGCACCAAAAACCGCCGGATTGAATTCGTGCCTACAAAATTACCTCCCAAAGTCGATACTAAGGATGTAATTCAGTAATTTGTAGTTCCCCGCTTATGGGTTTTGAATAATTAACCGGATAATTGAATTGCCAGGTTACCCGGTTATTCAATCAAACTTCATTCGCGTGGTGAGCAAAAAAAAAAAATGGCAGCAACTGTTTAACAATTGCTGCCATAAAAATAACTGCCGCTGCCGATAGCGGAGAGACCACTTACGTGGCTGCTC
>CAXHHS010000567.1:0-5247 GCA_964015645.1 uncultured bacterium | reverse complement strand
TTATAAAGTAATGTTGCAACTTTACCAAAGGACAGCCGTCAATTTTGATATTTTTTTACGGAATTTGTAAGATGATCAAGGTTTTGGTAACCATCTCCAAAGGAAGTTAAGATTTTCCATTTGTCAAAAAGATAACGCCTGAATAGCTGCTTCCTATTCTAAAATTGTCTCTCGAACTGAGAAACCCGAATAATGCGTTCAATTTCCACTAAAATCCTTTTCTTTTTAGCACCGGCTCTTGCAATCGGGATTTTTCTCATCGATTGTTTTTTTTACATTATTGCCCAATTCGATTTTAACATTAATCTCTCATTTATCACAATTTCTCTTAGCGGAATGCGAGCGCTTGCAATTGCGTCTTTAATGCTATGTTGGTTTTTCGTCATAAAACGGCGATTCTCCTTACCCCAATTTGACTTAGGGGATAAACTGACTCGCTTTATCCTCCTGCTAACGGCAAATTATGTTGTGGTTTTTGTTTTACAATTAATCTTTCCTGCTTATGTAAATGAAATACATCCCCCGCCCGGCGCATTGGCCAGCGTTATTTATGCACTGTATTTAAACCTCATCGGCCTGGTCGTTATTGCCACACTTATTCCGGTTCTGCTGATTATTCGGGAATTGATTTTTTATAAGCAGCGGCGAACAACGCGGCTTTACTTCGATCTATTTTTGGTCTTAATCGCAATTAGCACAATTTGGGTTTATTCAACCGACACACCCTTAAATTTTTCAGTACTTTGGTTCGATTCTTCTGCAAATTCCACCGTGTATAATACGATTATTGTCTGGTCTCTAGCCGTAATCACGTTATTCCTTTCATTTAGAAACGATTGGATTACCTACCTGCCACGTAAAAAGAAATTCTTGTATTTTGGAATCGGTTTGATTGCATTAGTGCAAATATTTTCTTTGCGGGATTACATCTTCGTACCGCACTTGCCGGAATATAGCTACATCGTTTCCAACTTTGGATACATTATATGGGCCTTTCTGATAATATATGGTATAGTTGCCATGATTACGCTGCTGGTTCATTTACCGACGGCTAAAGCGGTTGATCGCAAATTGAAAGAAGTAGAATCGCTTTACGACTTTGCCCGGCAATTGAATACGGAGTTAAATTACCAAAAACTAACCCAACTCATCACTCAATTAACCGCAAGAGTTTTAGAGAGCCAAAGCACCTGGTTAGAATTGTACAATTCAGATGAAAAAAAATTAATACTCACTTCTCATATCAATTTAACCCAACAGCAAATTTTGAATAACCCGTTTGATGCGGTAACTAATATCAATCAACAACTGGTTGAAAAAAAAGAAGCGGTTTTGATCAATGACTTATCGCAGGACCGGCAATTGCGTTACATATCAAAATGGAAAAGAGATGCACGATCTTTTTTGGCTGCCCCGCTATTTTCCAGCAGAGATCATTTGATGGGCATTATGTACGCGACGAAATCCCAACCATTTGGGTTCGATATCGATGATCTATCCATTTTAGAGGGATTTGCCACCCAATCTGCCATTGCGCTGGAAAATGCCGAGCTATGGAAGTCCTCCCTGGAAAAAGAACGTTTAGCACAAGAACTAAAGATCGCCCGTGATGTTCAGCTAAAATTACTGCCGCAAAAAATGCCGGAAATCTCCAACATCGAGATCGATACCTATTTTATAACGGCCAATGAGGTCGGCGGCGATTATTTTGATTTTATTCAATTTACCGATCAAAACCCGGGGCTTGTTATTGGCGATGTTTCCGGAAAGGGTACCTCCGCGGCATTTTATATGGCGGAATTTAAAGGGGTTATTCAAACGCTGGCAAATACATTGAATGATCCGAAAGACCTGGTTTCGCAAGCGAATCGAATTTTTTATTCGGCAATCGAACGGCAATCGTTTGTCACTGCAATTATCGGGAAATTTATTCCGGAAAAACGAGTTTTTCAATTTATCAGAGCGGGCCATACTCCCATTTTGCATTGTTCCGGGAAAAACGCCTCTACGCGATATTTACAGCCACCTGGCCTGGGAATTGGCCTGGAAAGAGGGCCGCTATTTGAAAAAAACACCCAGATGGAAAAAGTAAAACTGGAGCCTGGCGACGTTCTGGTGCTGTTTACGGATGGCTTAATCGAAGCACGCAATAAATTTGATGAAGAATTTGGCGAGGAGCGGCTACAGCGAATCATGAGTGACTGCGCCGGCAAAAGCGCCGTTCAAATAAAGCATCGTATTTTGGTAGAAACAACTGATTTCATTGAAGATACACCATTGCATGATGACATGACGTTTATTGTCATTAAAGTTGAATAAGGAGTGTCAAACTTCAGTTTGAAGCCCCCGGGCGAGACAAGTAAAAGTGATAAGTGACTTTAATACTTTGAAAAATTAGATTGATTTGATAAATTTAATTTTTATAATACCGGCTTTTAAAATTTGTTGTTTTTATATAACTTATGAAATTGAAAAACATCTTAGATGAATACACGTAGGAATATCAACTCGCATTAAGGAGGTTTTGATGGCAAATTTTGAAGTCGCGCGCCAAGACAACGGGGAAGTATCGATTTTAAGCATAAAAGGATACCTGGACGCTCACACTGCACCGGAATTTGAAAATGAGTTGACGAAGCTCCTGGAAGAGAGCCGGTATAAAATTGTCGTCGCCATGACAGAACTGCAATATATTAGTTCTGCCGGATTGGGTGTATTTATGGGATTTATCGAAGATGTTCGTCAAAATGAAGGAGATATAAAACTTACCGAGGTTTCTCCCAGGGTTTTTAAAGTATTTGATTTGCTGGGATTTCCAAGTTTATACGAGTTCTATGACACTACCGATGAAGCGCGTAATAAGTTTTCAAACTGAAGAAGGATCATCAATGGCTTCTAAAAAGAATAATACATTCCGCTTAAAGCTTCCCGCGAATTCGGAGAACCTTGATATTATACGTAAATTTATTTCCGGGATCGCTGCCAATGCCGGTTTTGCGGAAGAAGAAATTTACCAGATAGAATTAGCAGTCGATGAAGCTTGTGCCAATGTTATTAAACACGCTTACCGTAATGAAAACCTCAAAAAGGAAAAAAATATTCACGTAAACGTGCAGCAAAAACCCAATTATATTGTGATTTCAATTGCAGATAACGGTATTGGTTTTAACCCTGATGCCCTGAAAACCCCTGATATGGATAAGTACCTGGAAGAAATGAAACCCGGCGGTCTTGGTGTTCACTTGATTAGAACGCTGATGGACAAAGTAACATTTCAAATAAAACCTGGCGTGCGTAACGAAGTTAAAATGGTCAAATACCTTCAAAATTAGACAGGAGCAACATGGGCCAAATAATCGATTACCTGTCGGAAAAATACCAGCATGAAACCTCTGATGAAGTAAACCGCAAACTTTTAGAACTTTCCTCCCTTTTCGAAATCAGCCAGCTTATCAACGAATCATTGGAACTAGGACGTGTTTTGAATAACGTTCTCTTGATTCCTATGGGGCGTTTAATGATTCCCCGTTGCGCGATTCTTTTAAAGCATAACGATGAAAAAAAATACCGTATTGTGATGGCAAAAGGTATTTCGGAAGAGTTGAAAAAACATACGTTTAGCCCCGAAATAATCTCCGATATTTGTTCTGACATCCGGGTTTTTAACAGCAACAATGGCCATCAGCTATCAGAGTTTGATGAATTTGTGAAATCCGGGAGCTTTAAAATCAGCGTTCCGTTTATATTTGATAACCGCCCCCTGGGCTTAATGCTCTTTAGCGAGAAACTAAACAAAACCGAATTTAACAGCGATGAGATTGAATTCCTCAAATCGCTGGCAAACCTTTCTGCTTCTACCGTAAATAACGCGCTGCAATTAGACGAGATCAAACAAATCAACACCCAGTTAGATGAAAAAAATAAGCAGTTAGATGAAAAAATCCAGGAGCTTAATGCGCTCTTCGACATTAGCCAGGGGCTTTCTTCTGCCACATTAGATTATCAAAAAATCCTGCGGCTGCTGGCATTTGCTTTAATGGGGCAAATGCGTACCACCAAGTATGCCATCCTGCTAAAAAAGGAAGCGCATTTCGAATCCTACGAAGCGAAAGGTTACAACGATGATATTATCGATAAAATTTGCCAGGAGTTACCGAACCTCTCCCCTGCCCCATCCGCTGTTTTAGTATCCGATGTGGATAATAAAACGCTTTTAAAGGTACTTCAAAAAAATGAAGTAGAAGTCGTTGTTCCTATGCAACACCAGGATAAAGTATTAGGGTTTTTGATCTTAGGCCCTAAATTTACCCGCCAATCCTACGAAAAAGCGGATTTGGAATTCCTGACCACGCTCATTAGCCAGGCAGTTATCTCCCTGGAAAACGCCCGTTTGTTCGAAGAAACCCTGGAAAAGCAACGCCTGGAAGAAGAACTGAACGTTGCCAGAACCATTCAAAAAAAACTGCTGCCAAAAAGCATCCCGGAAATTGCCGGGTATGATGTTTACGGCATGAACGATTCCAGCAAACAGGTCGGCGGCGATTATTTTGACATTATCCCGATTGACGAAGAACGTGTTGCTATGGCCATTGGCGACGTGTCGGGCAAAGGAATTCCGGCATCGTTATTGATGGCTAATTTACAGGCTGCCTTACGGGTAATGATGACACCGGATTTAAACCTGGCAGCGGTTGTCGGCAAGCTCAACGACCTGATTCACGCCAACACCGGCTTGGATAAATTCATTACTTTCTTTATCGGTATTTTGAACATTAAAGAGCACACAATGGAATATGTGAATGCCGGTCATAATAACCCGGTTCATTATACCGCAAAATCCGAAATGAACTTTCTCGACATCGGCGGTATCATCCTCGGTATTATGCCCAATTATGCTTACAATACCGGTAAAATTTCTTTGGAAAAAGGCGACGCGGTCGTTACCTACACAGACGGCGTAAACGAAGCCATCGACCCCGATGGCGAAGAATGGGGCGAAGAGCCGCTTTACGATCTCATAAAAGCGGCTGATCCGGAAAAACCGGTTAAAGAACTCGTCGATACGGTTCTAACTGCCATCGATGATTTTGCCGCCGGCGAACCACAAGCGGATGATGTAACGATGCTGGTGTTTCGGCGGTTGGATTAAAAAGCAGCTTGTGAAGTTTAGTAATGTTGAAAAAATAACTTGTAAAAACTCATCCCCCCGGCCCCCTTCTCTTTCGAAGAGAAGGAGGAGAAAAGCCC
>CAXHHS010000566.1:0-5250 GCA_964015645.1 uncultured bacterium | reverse complement strand
GTATAATGCCGGGCAACTTCCGGGCGCCAGGCACTGGCGTCCCCTAACACAAACACATAATCGACACCTTCTTTGTTTATATGGTGAATCAACTCTTCCCGTTGCAGGGAATCCTTTAATACCGGGTAGGAATGGCCAAAAGTAATGAATTTAGTCGGTTTGGGGGGCGTTTTTGCATTGTCTTTGGAGTTAGCGTGGTTATCCGTTAGGGCCGGCGCAACTGAAAAAGATAAGACAAGGAATATTATTGTGTAAAAAAACATAGGCTTAGTGCGGGCTTGTATTGCCTCAACGGCTGCTTTGGTTTTGCTGCGCTCCATACAAAATAGCATCCACGTTTTTTTTCTCCGGCGCCACCGGCTTTTTATCCAGGGTGAACCTTGAGCCAAATTCAATCATGTGTGGCAGCGTTACGCGGTTGAGGGTTAAATTTCTGGCAGTAATTGCCGCGGGGCCAAATTCAGCCTTTTTTTGAAAGGCGGCAACGCCAATATGGCTGTTGTATATCTGTACATCTTGAAGATGAACGTCGGATAAATCTTTACTGGCCACGGCGATTTCAGCTTTTTCTATCGTTATTTGCTTAGCGATTATCGAACTGCGTTCCCCGGCGCTAATGCCTTTATCGCCTGCACCGCGGATAGAGAGGTTCGATATTTTGACCTCGCTGCCGGAAGCGTCGATAGCATCATTTCCACAATTTTCAAAAGTAGTATAAGTAATCAATCCCGTGCAAAAATCGGCATCAAAGGCGTCTGCTTTGGTATGGCTAAACCGGCTGTTGCGAATCTCAAACTTTGAACGGAAGGTATTCAGCGCATCTTCCGAATGATTGCGAACAAATTGGCAGTGTATTATTTCCACCGGTGATTTATAGAAGGTCACTGCCCCGGTTAACTCCCAACCGGAATGCCTGGGGTTTGATAAATTACTAAAAATAACATGCTTAAGGAGAGATGGCGCCTCCGCCTCTAACACGGCAATACCCTGGCCGCTGGAATCCGCAGAATAGATTAACAACGGGTTTTCTTCGCTGCCAATGAATTCCAGGGGAGCGTATGAAAGTATTTTAGCGGAGTTAAGCAAATTGAGTTGGGTATTTTCGCCGCCGAGGACTGTGTATCCCCGGGGAATAACCAGGTCTTCCGTTATTGTCCAGGAGCCGGGTTTAATAAAAATCGCTTTGGCAGAGTCATCAATCGCCAAACAATCAAACTGCCGGAAATTCGGTGGTTTTCGGAGCAAATCATTATTGGTGAATTCCTCATTTATTCGCGGCCAGGGATAAATGGTTTCGGATTTAAGATCGTTTTGTCCCGGTACCTGGTATTGTATTTTCAACCCGGCCGTCATCGTATCTGACCAGCTAAAATTTCCCCGGGGAAGCGCAAAACGCACCTTGCGGTAATCGACCAATTCGAATTGAACCTTGGGCATCAGCAGCGTTTCTTCTACCGGTAAAAAGCGTATGGAATCTTTATAGATTACATTTACGATTTTAAGCGGCAAAGATTGGATGTTGCCAAGCTCTAATTCGATATAGCTGCCGGTCGTTTGGCCGGGATAGGCGAAAATCGCTTTTACCGGGTTCAGCGCTTTTCGGATAAACGTTTGGTTGCGGTAAAAATTTTCGCCGGAAAACCGCACTTCCGGAAATTCGCTCTTGAGGATTCGGAGATTTTCCCGGAGATCATTCTCCAAATCGGAAAAAAGGGTATCCAAATATGCCGGCTCAGCAATTCTTTCCAGCGTTTTAATATATAATTCGAAAAAACGCTCATCCTTGAACAGCAGCCTCCCCAGGCTGTTGGGTTCCTCTACCCACATTTTGTTCTTTTTTTTGACGCTGCCGCCATAGGCAAACAAACGATCGATCTCCTGGCTGCGAAAGTGAAAATCAAACCCAATTGGTTCCAGCCGGGATGTTATGGGATTGTAATAAAATCTTAAATCATTAAAATCGATTTCCGAAGAGCCGAACAATTCTTTGAAAGCAACAAATACAGCCAATTTGGGGGCATCAAATACTTCGCTTGTCTGTCGTTTTCCCAGGCGAAAAGCTTCTAAAAGACTTATCGCCTTAATATATAACGGATCGCTTAAAGATTGATTTGTATAACCGTCAACATAGCTTAAGGTGAAAGAGTCATACTCGAATTTGTTTTTTTGAACGTTGCTAAACCCGGATTTCGCTAATTGAAATTTATAGCGTTTCAAATTTCCATTAAATCGCAATATCGGGCCTTCCCGGTAGCCGTGATGTTCGATTAAGCGTTTATCAAAATGCTCTTCGATTGCGTAAATACCCATTGGTTTACCATTGACGGTAACGTCAACAAATTTGTAACGAACGGAAATAATGCCTTCTCGCCGCAGCGCTTCCAATATGAACCATTGGTTGAGATAATTTTTAGTTCGTGGGCTTTGAATGGAAAAATTCTTCATACCGAAAAGGGTGTTCTCCCCTTTCAGTTTTATTCGCAGGGACCATTTATCGGTTCTCCAGTGATCCGGCAACGCCCCCTTTAAGCGTAGTTTAGCATCCATCAGCCGGCCGCCATAACGGATTTTTCCGGGTACGTAATCATCGGAGTTGGGAACCAATGTGCCTTTTGTGAGGGCGACTTCTCTTTTGTAAGCCAGTTTCTGAAAATGCTGGTGTTTGATATGGATGTAAATTCGCTCCGGGTTAACAGTAAACCTGTTTATATAACGATAGGATTTTAGGTATATTTCCTGACTAACGGATTGAATTGTATTAAAATACCCTAACTTTAGGATGGCTAAACCGCCGGCAATCAAAAAGCCGGTATAAATTATCATTCCCAGGAAGAAAACGACTTTGCGGTTTTTGTAACGCCAGTAAAGCCGGTTAAGCACCGCTATAAACCGGTGTGATTCTTTGATAATCATTTTAGATAATACCGTTGTTGTCCAGAAAGGTGATTTTCACATTATCACTTAAATCTTGTAAAGCGTCTTTGGTATTTCGTAATTGTTCAAAATCGCTAAACTCCACCTGGAAAGTAGCTTCTAACACCTCTTTTGTTTCGTCAAACCGTTTTAATTGAACTCCCATACAATATTTGTTGAGCGTTTCTATAACGTCTTCCAATTTGATCTTTTCAGGATTGTGGCTATAAACGGTAAGATGTAAATTTTGATTTTCTTCGTTCGCTTTTACTAATTTTTTTCGCACGAGAATCACCGAGCTAATGATTAAAAAAGCGAGTACGGTAATCACTCTTTGGTCGGCGCCTAAGCCTAATCCTACGCCGATCACCAGGAACAGGTAAGCTAATTCTTCCGGCTCTTTTATTGCAGCTCTAAATCGAACAATCGAAAGCGCTCCAACCAACCCCAGGGACAACGCCAGGGATGATTTAACAATCGTAATAATCAACATCGTAGTCATCCCAATGAGCAGAAAATTCCGGCTGAAAAATCTCCGGTTAGAGAGCGCGTTTCCATAGCGTGTGTAGATATGGCTGATTAACATGGACAGGATTGCGACCAACAACAAATTGATAACAAAATCTGCCAGGGGAATTTGTACGCTTGTTGCTGCTAAAAACTCTTCAAAAGATTGGATTTTATCCGGGTTCATCGTTGTCATTCTCTATATTTATGATATTTTTCCTGGGCAAGCGGGCGGATGTATGCTGTACCTATTTGGCTTGATGCCGAATATCCACAATTCGATTGTAAATGGAACCAATTGCCCATCCTATAATACCACCGCTAAGAATACCATATATGAATCCGATGATACTTCCCGGCCAGGTAACCGAATATCCCGGGAAAAAGTGGCTAAGCAGTTTTAAATGTGCGCCGACATTCTCACCACCTTTGATTAATAACCAGGCGGTCATCACAAATAGGCCAGTACCAAAAATCGAAGCCAGAACAAATGCGAATACAAAGGCATTTACACGAGCAATGGCATGGCTTATTTTTTCTGGCCCTTTAATTTGATGTGGCGTTCCCGAAGGGTTTTTAGGATCTATCTTTGCAGACATCCCAACTCCTTTAAGACGATTCCGAAAATTTTACGATCAAAAACTCTTTAATTAGTAATACTGGACGCCGGATACGCGATGCTGAATAAGTATTTATCGAGTTTCCATCACACAGTATCAAATATTGCCGAATGTTAGGTTTGCGCCCGTTCACAGTATAGCTTCGCCAAGTCACTCCCTAAAATCTGTTAGAAGCGAAAAAAGATTTTCGGCATAAGAACTTCATGGCAACGATTTTATACTTTCCCTAACAAATCGCGATTTTCGTTTGCCTCTTCCCGGCGCTTTATGATTGAAGCGTATAAACTCATACTCCAATTGCGCAGGTTTCCGACAAGATAGCCAAAAATGAATCCACCCGCTCCTATTTGCAACGATCCAATTAGTACCCCGCTCCAGGAAACGGTATAACCGGGCAGGTAATGCCCTAACAGGGAAAGCGTAGGGCCGATAATATCGCCGCCCTTTAATAACAAGATAATTGTTGTCAAACATAACAGAAAACCGGCGACAAAGCCCAACGCAATTCCAAGAGCGAAAGCATCAATTCGAGCAAATACATCTTCAATCATTTTGCCAGCCAATGCTTCTTCTACCACGTCATCAATGGTTTGCTGCGGTTCGCTAACGCCTGTTTGTATGCGGGTTGGCACTAGCCGGTCGCTGCTCACATTACTCTGGGTACCGGCTTCTTCGTGGTATTCCTTCTCCGTGTTAACTTCCCAAACATCATAAGTAGCGCCCAGGGAGTTTCGGGCGGAATATACCCCGGTTAGCATAGAATGATCCTGGTTGTTATAACGATGCAAACCATTGCGGCCAATGGTCTGGAGGTTTTGAAAACTATTAACATATTGTCTTAGAATGGCCACGCTATCATGATAATTTTGATCGTAGACCGGATAGGCTTTTTTCATCCGTACAACGGTTCCATCTACAACTTCACGCGGGTTAACCAGGCCGATTTGGTTGCATTCCTTAATCCCTAATTCTATCAACCGCTCATCCGGCCACTCCCATTCTTCATCCTGCTCCCATAAAAAGTATTCCAGCCCCAAAGAGGTGCGTGAGAGATCAGGAACCATTTCGGGACTCCAGTTTTTATAGTTTTGCACCCGTCCTAATTTTACTTCCGGGGTGTGAATGTAAATCCAGTTATCAGGGAAAACACTTTCCCGGTTTAATATCTGTCTCTTATACACATCTGACGCTGCCGACGAGCTTCTTGGTG
>CAXHHS010000565.1:0-5253 GCA_964015645.1 uncultured bacterium | reverse complement strand
ATCTCCCGGTGGCGGCGGCGGGTTTGGTTATGATCCGCTATTTATCCCGGAAAGCTACGATATCACCTTTAGCGAAATGGCACCGGAGTTGAAAAATAAAATCAGCCACCGGGGGCTGGCTTTTTTGAAGGCCAGGCAGGTTGTCGAAAAGATCGTTTCGTCCGAATAATAGAGCTACTGACCCGGAGAAACGGCGATCGGAGAAATTTTGTAGATTTGCATTCTTGTTTAAATATTTCTCCGATTCATCTCTAAAAACAATCAAAACCATTAAGGAAAGAAGGCATGCCTAAATTCCCCAACCTCGCCAGCCGTTTGGATCGATTAAGTCCATCGGTGTTCGAAAAATTTCTACCGAAAATGCGCGAAAAAGGAGCGGATTTAATAAAACTGCATATTGGCGATTCTTACTTGCCGCCGGTTTATTCGCTGCCGGTTGACGAGGTATTTATTAAGAAATATCCATATTTTAATCGCTATCCCAATACCACCGGTGTCCAGGAGTTGCGAGTGTTGTTAAGTGAAAAAGCCCGCGAGGATAACCGGTTAAACGCCGGTGTTGATAACATTATGATGACCTGCGGCGCATCCAACGCATTAAACGTCATTTCGTTGGGATTGGTAAACCCGGGCGAAGAAGTTTTGATCCTTTCACCCTTCTGGCCTTTTTTTAAAGGCATGGTAAAAGTCGCAGATGGTATTCCGGTAGAAGCGCCTTTTTACACGGTTTTATATGAAAACCCGGACTTGGATATAAAAGAGTATCTAAATCAATATATTACTCCCAAAACCGTAGCGTTGTATTTAAATACGCCCAATAATCCCAGCGGGAAAGTGCTCAATCGCCAGCAATTGCAGCAAATTAAAGCGGTTGTGGAACACCATAACTTGTGGCTGATTTCTGATGAGGCTTACGACGGGATGACCTTTGATAATCGCGAGCATATTTCCATCGGAAGCTTTCCGGGGTTGTTCGAGCGAACGCTGACGGTTTTCACTTTCTCAAAAGTTTATATGTTTGCCGGGCTGCGATTGGGATATATGGTTGCGAGTGAAAATGCCATCAAAAATATTAATAAAATGCTGGTTCACGAATTATACAGCCCCTCGGCAATGGCGCAATATATGATGATTGAACCGGTAAAAACACGCCATGATTGGGGCGGCGACTTTGTTAAACACTGCCACGAATTACGCGATATTTTTACGGAAAATCTCAAAGTGCCCCACCATATTCCCGAAGGGGCGTACTATTTATTCTTCTCAATAAAAGATTTGTTAGGAAACCGCGATTATTGGGAATTGATAAACGAATGCCTGGAAACCGGCGTTTCTATCGCCCCCGGAAATGATTTTGGGGAAACGTTTTCGGATTATATCCGCATCTGTTTTGCAGGAGAATCCCCAAATCGGTTGACAATTGCAGTGGAGCGATTGAACAAGGTCTTCGCAAAACGGTGAAATTGCTGCTGATTTCTCTCTTCTTCATTATATCTTCCTTACTATTTTGCCATATTTAACAGTCATCCAGGTGGCGGATATGCAGGTTTAGTTAACAGGCCTCAAAAGTATGGTTTGAATTAACAGCTTTCGAATTCGCTTATCCCAATTCATTCATCAAACCGTGGAAAAAGCCTTTTGTAATGTGGGCATTGCTCTGGTATTCGGAGTCTTGCATCAACAACTTGTGCAGTTTGGGAAGATTGTAATAAGGCACACCAGGGTAAAGATGATGCTCCAGATGATAGCCAACATTGTGAGGCGCAAACAGAAACCTTGCGATAAAATTGCTCTTTAAGGTTCGGGTTGAGCGGAGCATGTGATCGTAACTCAGTTCCCCAAAGTGCTCCGATACACTTCGGATATATTGAAACATAAAGAAAGTGGAAAAATACGGAACCAGCCAATAGAGAGCAAATTCCAGCCAAATGCCCAGGAGAGAGACCGTTACCAGCAACAGGAAGGTAAATATCAACCCGAATCGCTTGTTGGCCTTGTTTGCCGGTTTGGCGGCAGCTTTCAGGGGACTAAATCTTCTCAGGAACCAAATTGCATCCACAATCCCCTTATACAAAGTGAAATAAGAAACGACGGTCACCAAAAATTCCCGTTTAGTTTTGGGGAAAGTGAAATCTTTGCGCCCTAACTTTGCCATCCAATCGGGATCGTCTTCCGTATTCAGGTGCTTGTGGTGCCGCAGGTGATTCTGCCGGTATTGCTCGATGGAAGAAAACAGGGGATACATGGTCGTGATGTTGGTAATCCAATCACTCAGTTTCCTGTTTTTGAGGAAGCGGAAATGAGAGGCATCGTGCATTAGGATAGCGAGGGCGTGCATCCTGGCGCCGATAACAATGACGGTCAATAAATATAGGATTGGGTTGAAAAATCGTGTGCTCAGGTAAATAGAGCCGAAAATGATGGCCCAATTGAATACAATGGCTGCTCCATGTTTGAAGGGGGCGGTTTGGTATAGCCGTTTTAATTCGGCTTTGTTAATTTTTAGATTCAGATCCCTGGCGTCGTGAGTGGTCATAATCATACATCTCCTTAATTGTTGGTTATGGCTTTATCTTATTTACGTTTCTTTCTAAATCAAGAAGAGTGCCAAAATAAAAAAAACAAATATAAGATTTTGTTTTAGTTGAGTTTATGGATTTTGTAATAATTGAAATTGTTTAACATGAATATGCAATATACAATAAAATTTAGATTTAAAAATGCAAATTACAGATATTTAAAAACTGTAAAGTGTGTTTTGCATAAAATAAAAAATAAACTGCAAAGAAAAACGAACGACGTGGCTCAATAAAAATTCCGAATCGTTAAGTAATCTTCGCATAAGATGAAGTTGCCTGCCAGATAGTCCCTCTTTTTACCAATGAAATTCGTTAGTTTGCCAATTTTTGTAAAGCATTGGTTAGCTGAAATTAACACTGGTTTCGTATTGTATAAAATGAGCGTTATAGGCGATATTTTATTTTTGTTCTTGACAAAAACGAAATCTTATTGTAAGATTCTAGCACAATAACGCTCATATCGCTCATTTGTTTTCTGCTGGGTATGAGAAGCTAAAATAGAGGCCGTAATAAGTATAGCCGCTGCTAAATAAATTAAACTTTCTTTTGTTGTCGAATAAAAAATGATGTTTTCCGAATAGAAATTGCAATCATTAACTAAACATAAGGAGTTGTAAAATGAGTTATTTAAGAAATTCTGGTTTGCTGGGTTTAATTATTTTAATGTTTGTGTTCTCGGCCTGTAGCGACGATGACAACGGCGTTGACCCGGGAACCGAAAGCACTGCAAACGTACGCGTTATTCACACCAGTTATGATGCACCGGATGTCGATGTTCAAGTCGATGATGCAGTCGCAATAGCCGGTTTGGGGTACGGCGCTTCCTCCGGTTATGCGTCTTTGAATGCCGGTACACGCAATATCAAAGTAGCTCCGGCTGGCGCAGCTTCCCCGGTTGTCATCGAAGCTGATCTCGATTTGGAGGCGGATAAAGATTACACGGTTTATGCAGTTGACCAGTTAGCCTCAATCGGGGCAATCGTCAGTGTTGATGAGCGTGCGGCAAATTCTGCTAAAGCAAAAGTTCGCCTGGTTCACACCGCCCCGGATGCCCCGGCAGTCGATATCAAACTAAACAGCGGCAGCGGCCCCGCCGTGTTCACGAACGTGCCGTTCAAACAATTTACGGATTACATTGAAGTTGATGAAGGAACTTACACCTTTGTCGTTACCCCAGCTGGCGGAACCGTGGAAGTTGTCGTATTTGACCCTATTACCGTTCAAAACGGCGTTGTCTACACGGTTGTCGCCCACGGCACCCTGGATGCAAATGATAACTTTCCCTTTGCCGTTCGGGTTTTTATCGATATTGATACCGGAAATAATTTTGCTGATTTAACGACGGATGCTCGTGCGAATGTTCAAGTAATCCACGCCTCTCCCGATGCGCCGGGTGTCGATTTGCTGGTGGATAACGTTGTCGTAAACACAGCTCCCCTGGAATTTCCCAACAACACCGGCTACCTGGAACTGAATCCCGGTACTCGCAATATTAAAGTGAATGCCAGTGGTACGACCGCCACCGTCATCGATGCGAATTTAATTTTGGCTGCAAATACATTTTATTCCGTGTTCGCGGTTGATTTTTTGAACAACATTTCCCCTATCGTTTTGGAAGATGATTTGACAGCTCCCGCCACCGGAAAAGCGCATGTGCGTTTTATTCATCTTTCCCCTGACGCCCCGGCGGTAGATATTACCTTAACCGACGGAACGATTGTCTTCGATAACAAAGCGTTTAAAGATGCCACCGATTTTACCCCCCTGGATGCCGGCACTTACGATTTACAGGTAAGAGTCGCTGGTACAACCACGGTTGCTTTGGACTTACCGGGCATCGTTCTTGAAGAAGGAAAAATCTATACCGTATTCGCCAAAGGTTCTTTGAACCATGTCAACAACCAGGCGCTTGGTGCGGAGATTATTGCCAGGTAAAGTATTATAATCGTCTCCTGTAAAATGACCCCCTAACCTCTCACTTGCTGCCACACAAATCGCAGCAAGACAAATGGCCGGAAACCACCCCCATCCGGCCATTTTGTTTTTTGAGATAAAAGACTTCGAAAACGCCAAATATATTTCGCCACCCCATTGTTTATTTCCCAATTCTTTCGCAACTTCTTTTCTTGCTTGCACATTTTAAACTTGTAAAAGGATTGTCTGTGAGTGGAAAGAACAGCAAAAAGTGGTACGAACGGTTTAACGAAATCATCGAACGAATTTTAGGCAACAAGTGGTTCCGATGGTCGCTTCCGTTTCAAATCGGTGGATTTTTGCTGTGGTTATGTTTATTCAGTTGGCAGTGGTACGTCGATTCTTGCGGATTCGGCCCCCCGGTCGTATTTGTTGCAAAGGGAATGAATCAAAATTTGATCGATCAACCCGGGAAGCCTATTTCCTCGCAATCGGGCTATTATGTTATGTTCGATAAACGTGAAGAAGATCGAAAAATCTCTTTTAGCGGGTTTTTAACAATCAATCGACCGGCATCGGAAAATGATAATGTGCTGATTGCGTATCCCTACAACGAACAAACCGGCGAACTTCTGGCAATTGCCGATACCATCGACATTCGGCGAATCCGAAAAATGGAATACAAAATATCCCCGGATAAAAACGCCGGTTTCGAGTTATGGACCATCGAGCGGTTTGACAAAAACTCACTCAACATTCG
>CAXHHS010000564.1:0-5253 GCA_964015645.1 uncultured bacterium | reverse complement strand
CCGATGGAAACATAATCGTGCGCGCTGCTTTCGGTGGTGCGGAAGCGATGAATTACCGGCCCGATTTCGGTTTGCAGCGATTCCCAGTGAAAATCCTTTACCACCCCGACAATCGTTAATTGACGGTCGCCGCGCCCGGTTTTTTTACCGGTGGCGGTTTGCCATCCCATTGCCTTCATCGCGGTTTCGTTGATGATCAGCGCTTCGCGATCGGTTTCAAATTCGGGAGAAAAATTGCGCCCTTCCAAAAAGGGAATTTGATAGGTGTCGAAATAAACCTCATCGACCACGGCGACGCGCATGCGCAGCGGGTCTTCACTTTCCCAATCCTCCGGCCAGACAAAGGTATTCCAGCCCTGGTACTGCCCCGGTATGGACGACGATGAGGCTACAGACGTAATTCCAGCCACCTGCCGCAGTTCATGCTTCAGCGTTTTGATACGTTCAGCGGCTTCTTCCCGGTTTTCGAAATCCGCCACATTGGTGGGAATAACGATGATGTTCTCTTTTTTGAAATTGAGATCGTGGTTTTTCATGTGGTTAATTTGCTGCCATACAATCGCGGTTCCCATAATCAAAACTGCCGAGAGCACAAATTGAGCGACGACCAGCGCATTACGCAGCCGCACGCCGGAAGGTTTGTGTTTCATTTTGCCTTTTAAGGATTCCACCGGCCGAAGCCCGGATAACACCAGTGCGGGATAACTTCCGGCAAAGGCGCCCACTGCAACTGCCAGCGCAACCAACCCTGCTAACGCCCCGATGTTACCGAAGTAGTTTAGCGCGAGCTGCATATTGTAAAGATCGTTAAATACCGGCAGCAGGAGTTCCGCCAGGATAACGCCGAAAACCAGCGCCAGCAAACTCATCAACAAAGACTCGCCTATAAATTGCCGGATGAGTTGCAAGCGCTCCGCGCCCAAAACTTTGCGCATACCGATTTCCCGGGCGCGATCCAGCGAGCGCGCTGTTGCCAAATTCATAAAGTTGATCGATGCGATCATTAAAATCGCCGCAGCGATGCCTAATAGAATAAAAGCATACTGGTGGGCGTTGGTTTGCTGGTCGTAAAATTCCGCTAATGGCCGCAATTTTAGTTGATGGCGTTTGGTACCGTTCGGCCCGTCTTCCCCCCAGGTTTTGTGAACGAGAGTTTGTAATTGGTTTTCCAGTTCGCTATGGCTGGTTTGTTGATCTAACAGCACGTATGTGAAAAGAAATGAGCGATTCCAGTTGTTATTTCGCTGCTCATCATCAGGCGGAATTGCGCTTTCGAATGGTGCTAAAAAATCGAATTGGAGGCTGGAGTTTTGCGGGATGTCCGCCAGAACGCCGCGAACGGTGTATTCGGTATCAAAATTGATGGTGACGGTTTTGCCGATGGGATCATCATCGCCAAAATACTTTACGGCAATCTCCCGGCTGATGACAATCGAATTTCGGTCGCTCAACGCTGATTGAGAATCACCCTGCGTAAGCGGGAAGGTAAATACATCAAAAATTGCCGGATCGGCGTAAACGACATTTTCCTGGAATTTCCGGCCGCCGTACTCCACCCAGCGGTCGCGGTCGAACAATCGCACACCATCTTTAATCGAAGGATAATCGGCCTTCATCTGCGGGAGCAGCGGCACCCAGGTATCATGTAAAATTTTAGTGCCCAACGCCGTGCTGCGTTGTTTGTAAACGATGTAAACTTCATCGGCATTCTTATGAAATTGATCGTAGAGCAACTCATTGCGAGCGTAAACAAAAATCAAAATTGCTGCGGCAATCCCCACGGAAAGCCCCACGATGTTAATAAACGAATGCCCCTTTTGCCGGAGGATATTCCGGATTGCGATCTTTAAATAATTTCTAAACATGCTGCCTCCTGAGTTTTTCGCTTTTAGGAAAAGACCCCAATACATCAAAATTGTTGCAAACAAATTGTCTGACGGGAGGTTTTGATAAGGGGTTTACAAACTTAAAGCGGAGATTTGATTGATTTTGCCGGATTTTACTCATTGCACACTCTTTATTTTTTTATTAATTTTAGCCCATTCTTTCGGGAATAGTTGAAAAGGATTTCCAACCGGACTCTAATAATACCAGGTTTGCAATACCCCTGTTCGAGATAGGAGAGAACCGTTTACCAGTAGGCTCGCTTTCCGGGAAACGAGAATAGGACAATCTCGATACCAGTCATAAAAATTGTAGCTACATTTTTTTTCGGGGATGAACAAGGAGCCCGGTTATGCCAAAACCTGAAATTGTTTTATTTTCACCGGAAATTTCCTTCTGTTCCTGTTTCGAAAGCTTGTTTAACACGGTATTTAAAGCCAGGCCCAGCAGCACGGAAGCGGAGTTTCTTCAAAAGATACAATCGGCAGAAGCAGATGCTGCCGTCGTATGCCTTTGTTCCGCACAAGCGGAGGATGTAGATACCCTGTTGCGCTTGGAAAGCTTGGCCGGGCCGCTTCCGGTCTTGACTTGCTCTGCCCGCCTCAATCCGCAGTTTGTGCAGATGGCGGCGCAAAAAGGTGTAAATCGTTTTCTGCTCTGTTCTATGGAAAAGCGGAAAATCCAGGATATTATTTTTGAAGCGATTGAGCAGGGCGGCCTAAAAGCCTACCTGGAATCGTGCTGCCCGGGCGGGTTATCTTTCTCCCCCCATATCCGGAAAATGGTAGAAGAAGTTGTGCATGCCTTCCCTCACCGACTCCACAAAAACGAAATGGCACAGAGATTGGGCATCAGCCGGAGCTGGCTGCGGAAAACTTGCCGGGAGGCTTTTGGAGTTACATTTACCCAACTAGTGCGCAGGATATGGATTCACCAGGCCTTGCGCTTAATGCAGCATACCAATCTCGATAATACCGATATTGCCCTCCACCTTAATTACAGCGAAGAAAGCAGCATGGCCCGCGATTTTCGCAAGACGTTAGGCTACAATCCCACCAAAGCCCGCCGGCTTTTGACCGTGCACACCCCGAAAGAACTGTTAAAATAAAACCGATTCCTCAATCAGCAACCATCTCAAATCTTTGAGGATTTGATCCCGATTTGCGACCAGGGATGGGCGCGCTTTTTTCGGGGAATATTCAATATTCAATCAAATTCAGTCCGCTTTTGGCCTGAAAAGTCCGCCTTTGGTTTTGACAAATGCAGATTTTTTTCACATTTTGCCCAGTGAATACAAAAGGAGAATAGATAATGGTTTATCAGGTTCAAAAAATGCAATGCAAATCCCAACAATTATATCTTCGAAATCGCAACCGGTTATCGATTGCCTGTCACTCTCCCGATTTTACGCTTTTTATAATTTCCCTCAGCCTGTTTCTGCTGTTGTCCTGTGAAAAAGACAGCGCCGGTATTTTACCCGGGAACACGACATTGGCCTTAACAGATATCGCCGTAACCGAAACCTGGTTGACCTTGCAAACAGCAAACACCGTCAGCTTACAGCAGGTTGTCGTCTGGCGGGATACCACGGAAATTTACCGGGAAGACCCCACCGGTAGCGAAATAGCCCTTTACGATAGCGGCTTGCAGCCCAACCAAACCTACATCTACCGCGCTGCCCTTGTAGAAGGCAGCCGGGAAACCGCCAGTAGCAACACAGTGAGCGTTACCACGATGGATACCACCACCCATAACTACACCTGGCAGATTGATACTGTTGGCACTTACGGCACTATCCTTAACGATGTATTCGTGATCGACGAAAACGACATCTGGGCAGTGGGAGAGATAAATGTATATAACGCCGCTACCGGGCTGGATACCATGTATAACGCCGCCCATTGGAATGGACAGCAATGGGAGTTGATTAAAATACCGGCAGCGACTTCTTTTGGAACCTACTCCAATGGCCCGCTTTTAGCCGTTTTTGCGTTTTCTGCCAATGATGTTTGGACGTTCTCGCTGGCCGGCTCATTTTCCCACTGGGATGGCACCCGCTGGAGGAGCCGTTTTGTAAGGGAGAGAGTTGGAGCTGTCACGAACATTTGGGGCAAATCTTCCGAGGATATCTATTTTGGTGGCACAAATGGAAATATTACCCATCATGACGGGCAATCCTGGCATTTGATAACGAGCGGAACAGATCTTCCTATACCGGATATCTGGGGTTATAATGACCCGGTTTCGGGTGAGTTATTGATTATGGCGATTGCAGCAAAAAAATTCGAGACCAATGTGCCCAAACTGTTACGTATTGAGAGCGGCGAGGCCAGCAATCAATTTTTATCGGTTTTTAACCGGTTGCGCGGCCTCTGGTTTCAATCGCAGCGGAAAACTTACCTCTGTGGCGCCGGTATTCACGTGCAGGTAAATAACCTCTGGCACCGGGAGCCGGGTCCCCCGAAGATTTTCTACAATCGCATTCGCGGCAGCGCTTTAAATGATATCTGGGCCGTGGGTGATTTTGGGATTGCCGTTCATTTTAACGGGATTCGCTGGAAGCAATTTCCCGAATTGTGGCTGGCTAATGGCCCTTATGAAGGCCTGGCAATGAAAGAACAACTAGCTGTCGCCGTTGGTTGGAAAGAAGGGAGAGGCATTATTGTTCGATTACGTCCATTAAATTAACCAAATTTATACTAACAAATAAGGAGGGAATTATGAAAACCAATACCATTCCGATTCGAAGCAGCATCGTTACAGTTACCGGCGATTTTTTGTAAGATTAGTCCGCTTTTGGTCTGAAAAGTCCGCCTTTGGTTTTGACAAGTGCGGATTTTTTTCACATTTTGCCAGTGAATACAAAAGGAGAATAGAAAATGGTTTACCAGGTTCAAAAAATGCAATGCAAATCCCAACAATTATGTCTTCGAAATCGTAGCTTGTTATCGATTGCCTGTCACTCCTCCTGTTTTACGCTTTTTATAATTTACCTCGGCCTGTTTCTGCTGCTATCCTGCGAAAAAGACAGCGCCGGCATTGTACCCGGGAATATTACATTGGCTTTAACAGACGCCGCCGTAACCGAAACCTGGTTGACCCTTCAAACAACCAGTACCGTTAGCTTGCAGCAGGTTGTCGTCTGGCGGGATACCACGGAAATTTACCGGGAAGACCCCACCGGTAGCGAAATAGCCCTTTACGATAGCGGCTTGCAGCCCAACCAAACCTACATCTACCGCGCTGCCCTTGTAGAAGGCAGCCGGGAAACCGCCAGTAGCAACACAGTGAGCGTTACCACGATGGATACCACCACCCATAACTACACCTGGCAGATTGATACTGTTGGCACTTACGGCACTATCCTTA
>CAXHHS010000563.1:0-5257 GCA_964015645.1 uncultured bacterium | reverse complement strand
GTAACGCTCCTGGTATGGTTGGTGAATCATCCAAAAAGTGATTTCAAACATAAACCAAAACCTGTAAACAACCCCTCCGCCGGCTCTCTCGGCGGAGTCTTCCGTGAGCTTGCCCCATTCTTGCATTTTGGCTGGATGCTTGCCATTTCAGTTTATTTAATGTACTTAGCCGGAAATTACTTTGATGAAAAATGGGATACCAAACCCTGGCTTTCATTGGCTGGCGTCCTGTTTGCTGTATTTGCCAGTTTCTACCATCTTTTTAAAGCTATTTTGAACACATCAAAAAAAGATAATACAAAATAAAAATTATGAGTTTCTGGCGTTTCTTTAAAGTGAGCCTTGTGTTGCTTTTGGGATGCATCCTGCTGGGATATTTTGCATGGCAATCTCTGGAAAGCAACCAGGCTAAAATTGCGATGGTAATTGGGGCTGCAATCGCTTACGGAAATGCCCTGCTAGGGTTCGCCATAATAAGCTGGGGATTTAAACGCTCCCAAACAAAACTTTTTCTAGCAGTATTCGGCGGAATTATTTTCAGATTTTTGTTGATTTTTGCTTTTTTATTTATTTTAATTGGGGCGCTCAAAGCCAGCATTTTTACGCTTTTGGCTTCTCTAATGTTAGTTTACTTTTTGTTCCTGGGGTTGGAAATATACCAATTTCATAAATATTCGGATTTGCAGAGGAAGTGAGAATGAGTTTAGCGTTACTATTGAGCCAGACGCCGGAAGAAGAAAAAATGACGCTTGGAAACTGGATTACCGAGCACTTACAAGACTCCCATGAGTGGCACCTTCCGTTTGGAATCCACATTCACCTACCTACCTTTGAGCCTGTTAATATACTGGGCATGCAAGTTGACTTTTCAATCACCAATCATGTTTTAATGATGTGGATTGCCAGCCTTATTTTGATACTCGTTTTACGATCCAGTTTTAGCAAGCAGCAAATGGTGCCCAGGGGGATCGGCGCGCTATTGGAAAGCCTGGCCTTATTTATTCGGGATGAAATTGCAGTTCCAAACATGGGAGAAAAAAATGGCAGAACACTTACGCCATTTTTATGCACCCTGTTTTTCTTTATCCTGACGTTAAATTTGATGGGGCTTATCCCGCTGTTTACAACTGCGACCGGCAATGTTAGCGTAACGGCAGCGCTGGCGGTTATTACGTTTTTTCTAACGCAAGCCTATGGTGTTAAGGAAAACGGATTTTTCGGTTATTTTAAATCCTTAATCCCCGGCGGCGTTCCAATTTTGCTGCTTCCGATTATGATCCCTATTGAAATTCTTGGATTATTCACCAAGCCTTTTGCGCTGGCGATTCGTCTATTTGCCAATATGACTGCCGGGCATACGGTTATTTTTGCACTGCTCGGTTTAATTATAACATTGGGCACTCTTTTTGTTTCCCCGGTATCTGTTGCCTTTGCGCTGTTTATCAATCTTTTGGAGCTTTTGATCGCTTTTATTCAAGCGTATATTTTTACGATGTTATCTGCGCTGTTTATGGGGATGGCAATGCATCCGGAACACTAAAGCCAATATTCATCTGGAATTTTTTTGCCCTGTTTCGTGAATTTTTTAGCAGTATTTAACAGAATATAACGTTTTTTTAAATCTAAGTTAAACTAAACTATACAATTAACGGAGGTATAAAATGGAACTTGCGTATGCGTATTTAGCCGCTGGAATTGGCGCCGGATTAGCTGTTATTGGAACCGGAATTGGAATCGGAAAAATTGGTGGGCAGGCAATGGATGGAACCGCCCGGCAGCCGGAAGCGGCCAATATTATCCGAACAACCATGATTATTGCCGCAGCATTAATCGAAGGTGTTGCACTGTTTGGATTGGTTATCTGCTTCCTTTTGGGCGTCAAATAAGGTTTTCCAAATTATTGATTATTGAAAATGCCGGTTGTTGATTAAGCAGCCATCGTAGATATTTTTCTTAATTGAAGGCTCAAATAAGGAGAACATAATGTTAGAATTAAATCCAGGAATGATGATCTGGACCTGGATAACATTTGTTGCGTTAGCGATTGTTTTGTATCGAGTTGCCTGGAAGCCGATGCTGAATGCTGTTGATAATAGAGAAAAGCATATTAGCGACGCCATTCAAAAAGCAGAAGATGCCAGGACGGAGGCGGAAAAAGCACTGGCCGAACAACAGGAAAAACTTGCCGCAGCGCACGAAGATATTCAAAAAATGCTGAAAGAAAGCAAGGAGATGGCGGAAAAAACGCGCCAAAACCTAATGGAGCAAGCCAGGGAAGACGCTGCCAAGCTCACAGAGCGGGCAAAAGCCGATATCGAAAAAGAACGCCAGGCGGTAATTGCTTCTCTTAAACAGGAAGTTGCTGACTTGGTCGTCGATGCAACGACTAAACTTGTTGGTGTGGTGGTTGATAAATCCAAGCATCAGCAAATTATCGACGATTCAATTGCGAATTTTGGTCAGAAAAACTAAGAACTGCGAAATTTTTTGTAGGATATATTGTGAAAAGAGCCCGAGTTGCAAAACGATACGCCCAGGCGTTATTTGAACTGGCTGTTGATAACAAACAGTTGGAAATTGTAGAGTCCGATTTAAATCAACTACAAAGTGATTACGACCAGGTTGAGGAATTTCAACAACTTATGGCTTCTCCGGTAATTCCGAATGAGACGAAGCAAAAGATGTTCTCGGAAATTTATAAAGACCGGTTGCAACCGGCAACCTTTGGTTTTGTTTCGTTCTTGATCGAGAAAAATCGTGAAGCGTTAATCAGCGATGTCATCGCCGATTTTCGGGATTTGTTGAATGAACATCGCGGAATTATCCAGGGTGACGTTTATAGTGTGGTTCCGCTGTCGGATTCGCAATTGTCAAATTTGAAAAAACGCCTCGATGAGATGACGGGCAAAAATGTAATCATCAACCAGCATACGGATAAAAGCCTGCTTGGTGGATTTGTCGTTAAGATTGACGATGTTGTTTACGATACAAGCCTTCGAAATCAATTGGAGTCTCTCAGGCAAAATTTGGTGGATTAAGGCTCGTAGTTCACGCTTAGCGTGTAGCTTCATCAGCCTAAAGGCTGAACTACGAACCTAAAAATAAAAAATTGATAAAATAAAAGGAAAGAACATGGCCGCTGAAGTAAAACCCGAAGAAATCTCTGCGATAATTAAAAAGCAACTAGCAGGTTTCGAGAAAGGGGAAGACGTTTACGAGGTCGGCACCGTTTTGCAGGTTGGTGATGGTATTGCCCGCGTTCATGGCCTAAATAGTGTGATGGCCGGCGAGCTTGTCGCCTTCGACTCTGGCGTAAACGGCATGGTGCTGAACCTGGAAGAAGATAGTGTCGGGATCGTTATTCTCGGTGAAGATAAAGAAATTAAAGAAGGGGAAACGGTAAAGAGAACCCAGCGAATTGTGGAAGTTCCGGTTGGAAAAGAATTGTTAGGCCGGGTTGTCAATCCCCTGGGAGAACCGTTAGATGGCAGAGGCCCGATCAATGCGTCTCAACATAATCTTCTTGAAAGAAAAGCACCAGGTGTTATTTATCGCCAGTCGGTAGACGAACCGCTGCAAACCGGGTTAAAGGCCATCGATTCTATGATCCCCATTGGCCGGGGGCAGCGTGAATTAATTATCGGCGACCGCCAGACCGGAAAAACGGCCATCGCTATTGATACGATCATCAACCAAAAATCCACCATGCAAACCGATAAGCCGGTCTACTGCATTTACGTCGCTATCGGGCAAAAAGCCTCCACCGTCGCAAAAGTTGTAAAAACATTGGAAGATAGTGGTGCGATGGAATATTCGATTGTGATCGTTGCCAGCGCTAGCGAATCTGCTGCACTGCAATATATTGCCCCTTATACCGGCGCCGCCATGGGCGAGTATTTTCGTGATAACGGAATGCATGCCCTGGCAATTTATGATGACCTTTCTAAACACGCATATGCCTATCGCCAAATGGCTTTGTTGCTGCGCCGCCCCCCGGGCCGCGAAGCATATCCCGGTGATGTATTTTACCTTCATAGCCGTTTGCTGGAACGTGCAGCGAAGTTAAACGATGATGAAGGCGGCGGTTCTTTAACGGCACTTCCGATAATCGAAACCCAGGCCGGCGACGTATCCGCTTATATTCCTACTAATGTTATCTCTATTACCGATGGGCAAATTTACCTCGAACCAAACCTGTTTTATGCTGGCGTTCGTCCTGCGGTTAACGTTGGTATTTCCGTTAGCCGGGTTGGTGGCAGCGCTCAAATTAAAGCGATGAAAAAGGTTGCCGGTAGCTTGCGTTTGGATCTTGCACAGTATCGCTCCCTGGAAGCATTTGCAAAATTCGGCTCCGATTTGGATAAAGCAACCCAGGCCCAGTTGAGGCGTGGGGAGCGATTGGTAGAACTCCTCAAACAAAGCCAATACGTCCCGATGGCGGTCGAAAAACAGGTTGCCGTTGTTTTTGCAGCGAATACCGGTGCATTGGATGAACTACCGGTTGCAAGTATGGCTCGTTTCGAAACGGAATACCTGGAATACCTGGAAAGCCAGCATTCGGATATCTTAAAAGAAATTGCCGAAAAACAAACAATTTCTGATGAACTGAGCGATAAAATAACCAAAGCGGTAAATGATTTTCTAAAGATATTCAAACCGGAATAACTTATAACGGAGTGTCAAGCTTTAGCTTGACAGAAAAAAACATTGTCAAACTGAAGTTTGACACTCCGGTATCCCTAATCAAAGACAAGCAAATATGGCTACACTTAGAGAAATAAAACAACGCATTAAAGGGATTAAAAATACCCAACAGATTACCAAGGCGATGAAAATGGTTGCCGCCGCCAAAATGCGCCGCGCCCAGGAACGGATGTTTGCCGCTCGCCCCTATGCCGATAAAATCCAGGAGCTGATTCAAAACCTGGTATCCGCGGTTGATGAGTCGGATTCTCCCTTTTTACAAGAACGGGAAATTCAGCACGTCAGTATTGTGGTTGTTACCGGTGATCGCGGGTTGTGCGGATCGTTTAATAGCAATGTTATCAAACAAGCCATTCAAGAATATGATCGCAATAAAGACAAGAATGTTTCCCTGGTTTGCGTTGGAAAAAAGGGGCATGATTTCTTTAAAAAACGTGATTATAATCTCTCCGGAGAGTACCCCGGCATTTTCAATAACCTGGATTTTTCACACGCCAATGAAATTACCAATCGTTTAATCGATGATTTTTTGAACGGTAAAACAGACGCCGTG
>CAXHHS010000562.1:0-5268 GCA_964015645.1 uncultured bacterium | reverse complement strand
AAACAACGATTTTCCAATTATCAAAAAGCTTTGAAAAAAGTTTCTGAAGTAGTAGAAGAATCAAGCCTTGAAGACCTTTCGGAGCTTGAAGTGGAAGGATTGATCCAACGCTTTGAATATACTTATGAACTTGCCTGGAACACACTTCAGGATTTATTTAAGCACCGTGGTTATACAGATATTACAGGGCCTACTCCAGTTTTAGAACAGGCTTTTAAAGATGGGTTTATTGAAGATGCTGAAGGTTGGCGACGCTTAAAAAGAAGCCGGCAATTAACATCACACACTTATGATAGCAGCACGGCTGAAGAAATTGCGAAAGAAGTAGTAGAAGAATATCATGGTTTGTTCAAACAATTGGAAGAAAAGTTAGAAAAGTTAAAAAGTAAATAAACATGAAGATTTTTGGCATTGTAGAAAACGCTTTTGATAAACTCATTTTATTAATTATCCAAAACCCACGTATTGAAAAAGTTGTTCTTTTCGGTTCCAGGGCAATAGGCATGTACCAGGACGGTTCGGATATTGACCTTGCCCTGTATGGCCCGAACATAAAATTAAAGGACCAGCTCGATCTTACCTGGAAACTGGAAAAATCAGACTATCCTTATACCTACGATTTTCAGATCCATAAAAACATAAAAGACCGGGATGTTTTAGACCATATCGACAGGGTGGGTATTATTATCTATCAAAAATTATCAAAAGATATGAGTGAGTGGAAGGAATACGAATTAGGGGATGTCTTAAAATTTGGTAATGGGAAAACCAGACCCACAACGTTTGGTGAAAACCCAATTTATGGTGGTAATGGCATTCTTGGTTATACTGATCTAAAGAATTATGAAGATGAAACAATAATTATAGGAAGAGTTGGTGCATATTGCGGTGCGGTATATTATGAAAATAGACCAATATGGGTTTCTGACAATGCTTTAGCTTCGAAACCCAAAGAAAATAATAACGCCAGATTCTTGTATTTTTTTCTCAAAAATTTAGATTTGAACCAATTTGCTTTAGGTTCGAGCCATCCACTAATGACTCAAACTTTGCTCAATTCGATTGATATTAAAATCTGTGAATCGCCAGAAGAGCAAAAAGCCATTGCCGCGGTGCTCTCCAGCCTGGATGACAAAATAGACCTGTTGCACCGCCAGAACAAAACCCTGGAGAGCCTGGCCGAAACCCTGTTCCGGCAGTGGTTTATTGAAGAAGCACAGGATGATTGGGAAGATGGGACGCTTGGTGATTTAATTGAATTGGTATATGGGAAAGGTCTTAAAAGTAGTGAACGAACAGGTATTGGATTTCCAGTAGTAGGTTCAAATGGAATTGTTGATTTTCATTCAGAATATCTTGTAGAAGGCCCGGGGATTGTAATAGGAAGAAAAGGAACTTTAGGGAAGACAATTTATCTTAATGATAATTTCTACCCAATAGATACAACATATTATGTGAAATCAAAACAGCAAAATGAAGGTTTATATTTCGAATATTTTCTTTTAAAAAGTATTAATTTTGAAGAGATGAATACAGATAGTGCAGTTCCTGGGCTCAATCGAAATATCGCTTTAAGTAGTGAGCTTATAATTCCACCATGCAAATTGATTCAGCAATTTAATGAATATGGAAAACAAATCTTTAAAAAGAAAACTAATAATCTTTATCAAATCCGCACACTTGAAAAAATACGCGATACCTTATTACCTAAACTGATGAGCGGTGAAGTTCGAGTGAAATATGAACACGATTAAGGTTTTCTGATAAATGGAAAAGCTTAAAAAAATTATCGAGCACTATGGACGCTGGCGGCCTTTAGAAGAATACATTCAGCGGATAGATGCTTACAAAGATAGCGATTTTTCGATTTCTTTAGAAAATTCAAAATCCATGCTGGAATCTATTGCTAAAGAAATATGTAATGAGCGTAGGCAGGTTTATGAAGATGATGATAGCCCCTCAAAATTATTGAAATTAGCTTTTGGGGCAATAGGCGTGCAATCTACAACCATTGGGCCGCAAATAGCTGTGGCGCTTTCAAACATCGGCCATCACATGGGACAGCTTCGAAATGAGATTGGGGCAATTTCTCACGGGCGCACGATGGCAGATTTGCAAGCAAAGCAAGAATCTATAGATGAAATTACCAGTGATTTTCTGATTCAGTCAACTGAAACAACCGCATGTTTTCTCATACAATATTTTGAATGGAAATATCCGAGAGTAAGTGAAACGCACACTGAAGAGGAAAGACTTGATTATAACTCTTGCGAAGATTTCAATGAATTTTGGGATGATTCCTATGGCGAGTTTCTAATGGATGAACTAACCTATACTGCAAGCGAAATATTGTTTCACGTTGACAATCAGGCTTATAAAGCCGCGTATAAAGCATTCAAACAGGAAGAGAATGAAACGAATAACTGAAAATGAAATTGAAGAATTTTCAATTGAATTGTTAGAAGGCTTAAGTTATCAGTATATCTACGGTCCGGCTATCGCCCCGGATGGCGAAACGCCGGAACGCGCCTCCTTTGAAGATGTGCTGCTCTTGGATCAACTCAACACCGCTGTGCGGCGAATTAATCCTTCTTTGCCTACCGTAGTTATTGAAGACGCTATCAAACAAATTCAGCGCATCAACTCCCCGGAATTGATTGCCAATAACGAAACCTTTCACCGCCTGCTCACCGAAGGCGTAAAGGTCAGCTATCAAAAAGATGGTAAAGAGCGTGGCGATCTGGTCTGGTTGATTGATTTTCAAAATCCGGATAACAACGATTTTGTGGTCTGTAACCAATTTACGGTTATTGAGAACAATGTCAATAAACGGCCGGACCTAGTTCTTTTTGCCAATGGATTGCCGCTGGTGGTTATCGAGCTTAAAAATCCGGTGGATGAAAACGCCACGGTGAAATCGGCGTTTAATCAGATTCAAACCTATAAAAGCGCCATCCCCGGATTGTTTACCTTTAACGGCATCATGGTTATTTCCGATGGACTGGAAGCGCGAGCCGGTACCATTTCTTCCGGTTACAGCCGTTTTATGGCCTGGAAAACTTCTGACGGTAGAAAGGAAGCATCGCGACTTATTGGACAGTTGGAAACGTTGATTGCCGGAATGCTCAACCAAGAAACCCTTCTGGATTTGATCCGCCATTTTATCGTTTTTGAGAAGAATAAGAAAGAAGATTTGAAAACAGGTATCACCACTATCGAAACAGTGAAAAAACTGGCTGCTTATCATCAGTATTATTCGGTAAACAGGGCGGTGAAATCTACTATGCGGGCCACTGCTATTACGGAAAAATCTTTACTGGTAAAAGAAAATCCGGTCACTTACGGTTTGCCGGATGTGATGGCCCAGCCCAAAGGCGACCGGCGCGGCGGCGTCATCTGGCATACGCAAGGCAGCGGTAAGTCGCTCTCCATGGTTTTTTATACCGGCAAACGTGTATTAAAACTGGACAACCCCACCATTGTGATGATTACCGACCGAAACGATTTGGACGACCAGCTTTTTGATACCTTTGCCGCTTCCAAACAACTTTTGCGGCAGGATCCGGTTCAAGCCGACAACCGCGAACATTTGAAAACGCTGTTAAAAGTGGCTTCCGGTGGAATTGTTTTTACCACCATTCAGAAATTTCAACCGGAAGAAGGCAATGTTTATGAAGAACTTTCTTCCAGGAGAAATATCGTGGTGATTGCCGATGAAGCGCACCGCACCCAATACGGTTTCAAAGCCAAAACGATTGATGATAAAGATGAAAACGGCAATGTCATTGGTAAGAAAACGGTTTATGGATTTGCCAAGTATATGCGCGATGCCCTGCCTAATGCCACTTATTTAGGGTTCACTGGAACACCCATCGAAAACACGGATAAAAACACGCCCGCTGTCTTTGGAAATTATATCGATATTTACGACATTGCTCAAGCGGTTGATGACGGCGCCACGGTTCGTATTTATTATGAAAGCCGTCTGGCCAAAATCCATTTAAGCGAAGAAGGCAAGCGGCTGGTTAAAGAGCTGGATGAAGAGCTTAAAAAAGACGATCTCACCGAAACCCAAAAAGCCAAAGCCAAATGGACGCAGCTTGAAGCTCTGGTGGGCAGTGAAGACCGCATCAAACGGGTAGCTAAAGATATTGCCACACATTTTGAACAACGGCAGGAAGTCTTTGAAGGCAAGGGAATGATCGTTGCCATGTCGCGCCGTATTGCCGTTGAATTGTACAATGAAATTATCAAACTATGCCCGGAATGGCATAGCGATGATTTGAGTAATGGCGCCATTAAAGTTGTGATGACCGCGGCTTCATCCGACGGGCCAGAACTTTCGAAACATCACACCACCAAAGAACAGCGCCGGGCGTTGGCTGATCGCATGAAAGACTCGCAGGACGAAATGAAACTGGTGATTGTTCGCGATATGTGGCTTACCGGTTTTGATGTACCCTCGCTACATACCCTTTACATTGATAAACCTATGCAGGGCCATAACCTGATGCAGGCCATTGCCAGAGTCAACCGCGTTTACAAGGATAAACCAGGCGGTTTAATTGTTGACTATCTCGGTATCGCATCCGATCTGAAAAAGGCGCTTTCCTTTTATTCCGAGAGCGGCGGTAAAGGCGACCCGACCACAATCCAGGAAAAGGCGGTTCAACTGATGCTGGAAAAACTGGAAGTGATTTCAGCCATGTATCATGGATTTAATTATGAAAATTATTTCACTGCTGATACTTCACAAAAGCTTTCCCTGATTTTAACCGCCGAAGAACACATACTCGGTTTAGACAATGGCAAAAAAAGATATGTGGATGAAGTTACCGCTTTATCAAAGGCTTTTGCTATAGCCATCCCACATAAGCAGGCAATGGATGTAAAAGATGAAGTCGCTTTTTTTAAAGCTGTGAAAGCCCGTCTTGTAAAATTTGAAAAGGCAGGCCCCGGTAAAACAGATGAAGAATTGGAAACTGCTATCCGTCAGGTGATTGATAAAGCTTTGGTAACGGATAAAGTAATCGATGTATTTGACGCTGCCGGAATCAGAAAACCGGATATTTCTATTCTTTCTGAAGAATTTCTTTTGGAAGTAAAAGGAATGAAGCACAAAAACATTGCCATGGAAGTGCTGAAAAAAATCGGCGATTCTACAGAGGGAGTGGACGAAGGGTCGTTGGTAGGGTTTACCGGATACGGTGATTTCTCAATGAATATCACCTTTATTTATTACATCACTGCGGGCGCAGATATCTGTCT
>CAXHHS010000561.1:0-5278 GCA_964015645.1 uncultured bacterium | reverse complement strand
CCAAGAAGCTCGTCGGCAGCGTCAGATGTGTATAAGAGACAGCTCCCAATATTTTGCGGATACCGATCTCTTTGGTTCTTTTGGAAATATTCATGGAAACCAGGGCGAATAAACCCACGATTGTAATCACCGTGGCGATGAGTGATATGTAAAAAAAGATGGTTTTAATACTGCGATTGATGGTGATCTCCGGGGACATCACTTCATCCTGGTAAAAGCCTTCGTAGGGTTTATCCGGGAAAAGCCGCTGCCATTCCGCAGTTAACAGTTCGTTAGCAGCAACGATATTTTCCGAACTCGTTTTAACGGAGATAAAGTTGAAGTGTTTCGGCATCGTCAGCCGTAGCACACAGGGCGTCATATAATGCCATAAACCGCGGTCGAAAAAATCCTCGACCACACCGGCGATGGTAAATTGCTGGCCGTCAATCGAAATTTGCTGCCCGACGGCATTTTCTACCGAGCGACCTTCCGCCCAACCGAACTCTCTTGCTAGCTTACGATTCACAATTATCGATGTGCCCAGGTCCGTTTCGACATCCGGGTAAAAGTCCCTACCGGCCAGCAGCCGGAGTGCCATGGTCTCCACAAAATAATCGCCGACCTCAAAGAGGCTAACCACTGCTTCGGATTCAGCATACGCCGCCATCACCGGTATCCGGCTAAGGCGAAAATGATGGCTGGATCCCGCCACGCTGATGATCCCGGGGTTTTGTTTGACAGCATCGCGATATGCTGCAAAATCGCTTCCATCATCCAGGGGGATGACGATCACTTTCTCTTTTTCATACCCGATATCAAGGCCTAACTGGTAGTTGGCATTTTGCGTAAAAACGATCCCAGAGATAATGGCTAAAATAGATAGCGCAAACTGTAGCGTCATCAGCACCCGCATTACCGGGTTGGTACCGCCGATCTTTTGCTGCCCTTTGATGATGTTGACCGGCTGGTAATTGCTGATATAATACGCCGGATAAGCCCCGGCAAATAGGGATGTTATGAGCAGGAGCAGCGCCAGAAAACCGATAAAATCGAGGTTTTCCAGGTAGACAAGTTTGAGATCGATAAAATACAACAGGCTGCTATAGGCGGGCACAAATACTTCTGCCAATCCCAGGGAAAAGAACAGGGCAATGGCGCATAACAGGCTGTTTTCTCCCATAAATTGCAAAATCAACTGAAGCCGCCGCGCCCCCAGCACCTTTCGTACCCCGATCTCTTTTAACCGCCGCACGGAAAAGGCGATGGAGGTATTCATAAAATTAAAACAGGCCATCAGCAGCAATAATACCGCAATAATTGAGGGCGCCACAATCGCTGCCGGATGCACGCCTTCTTTTAGCACATTGCCAAACATGTGCACGGACATTGGCGCCATAGTTTGCAGTGGTTCAATATAAAAGCGGGTAATTTCCCAATCGGGGCTGGCGGCATTTTGCAACGTAAGGTAAGATGGCAACTGCCGTTCAACCTCGGGAATCCGGCCAGCATCCGGTACCTGGATAAAGGTTGCGGCGCCTAATTGTCCCCAATCCTCAAAATCGATATAGGGCAAATTTTCGAAATGCGAGTACGGCAACAAAAAGCGAAATTGGATACTGGAATTATCCGGGATTTTTTGTGCAACTGCGCCGACGGTAAATTCATAAACCGCGCCGCTTTGGTGGGTTAAGGTGAGTTGCCGGCCCACCGGGTTGGTCTCGCCAAAATATTTGATGGCGGTTTCTTCGCTGAGGATAATGCTGCTTTTATCCCGGTGTGCATCCGGTTTACCTAATTTTAAAGGAAAGGTGAACATCTCGAAAAACTCGTTATCGGCGTAATAGATGGTTTCCTCAAAAACCTTGTCGCCATAGCGCATCACGGCCTCCCCGGTAGAAATCCGCACCCGCCGCTTTATGCCGGGAATATCTTTTTGCATGGCCGTCGCTAATGGCAGCGGCGTAATGGCCCAAAGCTGTTCAGCATTATCAGCGGTTTTGGCGCTGTTGACGCAATAAATTTCCGCGGCATTTTGATGAAACATATCGAAGCCATAACTGAACTCATAATTCAAATAGGCCACAATGCAACAAGCCAGTGCCACACTCAACCCGACGATATTGATGATAGTGTATTTTTTATTCTGAGCCAGGTTTCGGAAGGCGACTTTTAGGAAGTTTTTTAGCATCGAGGCTCCGTGATATTTGTTGTTGCAATTTATCAGTATGATATAAAACAATTACTATACCACAAAAATAAGTTACTGATTTATATGAAGTTAGGAGAAATATCTTTACAATCTTTTCGTTGCTGGTGTTCGTTGTGAGAACAGGGTGTGTTCACCAGCGGGCAACGGATTAATGATTGCGAAAAGGTGCTTTTTGCGTTATCTTTACAAGACCACGAAAGAAGTTTTAAGAATAAAATAAACTTGAAAACAATGTGGAGCGGAAATGAGTAATCCAACGGTTTTCATTAGTTACAGCCATAAAGATGAACATTGGAAAGATCAATTGATACCTCACCTCAAAATGCTACAGCAAGTTGGCAGGCTTACCGTTTGGGATGATCGGAAAATAGATGCCGGGGAAAAATGGTATCCCGAAATTGAAAAGGCGATGTCCGAGGCTGCAGTGGCAGTTTGTTTGATTTCTTCGAACTATCTCGCATCTGATTTTATCAACAAAGAAGAAGTGCCTTTTCTTTTAAAACGCTGTCAGCAATATGGTATGCATTTGATACTGGTATTGATCCATCCCTGTTTGTGGGAAGAAATTGAGTGGATAAAAGAAATTCAAATGATTCCCCGTGATGGCAAATCTATTTCAGAAGATTTTGCGGGCAAGGAAAATGGCCAATTTACACTGGTTGCCAAACGTATTATCAAAATCATCAGTGATCCCAATTACCTGTCTCCCAAACCGCCGCTACCCAAATGGAGTCCACTTCCCGAGGCATCCGTCTATATCGAACGTTTGCCGGTAACCGGCAGCGAATTATTTGGCCGGAAGACAGAATTAGAGCAGTTAGACAACACCTGGCAAGAGAACAAATTGAATGTTGTCAGTTTGGTCGCTTATGGTGGTGTTGGTAAATCCACTTTAATGAACCAATGGATACAACGATTAGCAGAGGACAACTACCGTGGCGCAGAGCGCGTTTACGCCTGGTCTTTCTATAGCCAGGGTACCGGGGAGCGGGTGACTTCTGCTAACCTGTTTATCTCAGAGGCGTTAAAATGGTTTGGTGATCCTGATCCCACAGCCGGTTCTCCCTGGGACCAGGGGCAGCGATTGGCCAACCTGGTGCGCCAGCAGAAAACCCTGCTTTTGCTGGATGGTATGGAACCGCTGCAATCCTATCTGGAAGTAGAGCGTGGAAAGGTGAAAGACCCGTCCCTGGCGATGCTCTTAAAAGAATTGGCTCGCGAAAACCCCGGCCTCTGTTTGATCAGCACTCGTGAGCAGATACCGGATTTAGAATATTATGACGAAACCTATCTCCCGGTAAACCTGGAACAAATCTCCCCGGAAGCCGGGCGAGCGTTGCTGCGCGTGCGCGGTGTTCAGGGCAGCGATGCGGAGCTGGAAACAACTGTTAAACAGTTTGGCAGCCATGCCCTGGCCATAAATCTCCTGGCCACCTACTTGCACGACATGCCCGGCCACTCTATTTCCAGTGCAGCGAAAATTCCCGATCTGAAAACCCCAGAAGCCGCTGGCAAACACCCTCGGCGAGTGATGGAAGCCTTTGCCAACCAATTTGGCAACGGCCCGGAAACGGAACTGCTGCAACTCCTGGGGCTTTTTGACCGCCCAGTGGACAGCGGTCCGCTAAAAATCTTACGTAAAAAACCGGCAATACCTGGTTTAACCGATCATCTCTATAAACAAACCCAGGCTAATTGGCAAAAACTCTTGAGCAAACTCCGCCGATACAAACTCCTGGCTTCGGAAAGCGAACATGCTATCGACATCCTCGACTGCCACCCCTTAGTGCGAGAGCACTTTGGAGAAAAACTGGAGGAGAACAACCCCAAAGCCTGGCAGGAAGCCCATAGCCGCCTTTACGAATATTACAAAAGCCTCCCAGAAAAAGAACTGCCTAATACCTTGGAAGAAATGGAACCGCTTTTTGCCGCTGTGGCCCATGGCTGTCAGGCCGGGCGGCACCAAGAGGCTTTAGATGATGTTTTTTGGCCCAAAATTAGAAGAGGTAATAAACAATATAGCTATCACAAATTAGGCGTTTACGGAGCTGATCAGTCGGCACTCTCCAATTTTTTTGAAGTCCCCTGGCGTCAACCGGTATCCGGGTTAACAGATGAAGAAAAGCCGTTTGTCTTGAGTTGGGCGGGTTTTGGCCTGCGGGCGCTGGGGCGTTTGAGGGAGGCAGCCCAGCCCATGCGGGCGAGTATGGAATTACATAGCAAACGAGAGAATTGGAAAGAAGCTGCTTTAAATGCCGGCAACCTCAGTGAAGTCAACCTAACCATCGGCGAAGTGGAAAAGGCGGTGGAGGCCGCCCGGCAGAGCGTAGATTTTGCCGACCGCAGCGGGGATTTTACTGAAAGAATTCGACAACAATCTATTCTCGCAGATGGCTTGTTTCAAAATGGAGAAATAGAGGAAGCAGAACACATTTTCCAGTTTATAGAATCCTCATATCAGGAAAACATATCAAAGGATAGTTTCTTGCCCTCTATTTATGGTTTTCGGTTCTGCAGTCTGTTGTTAGGTCAGGGAAAGTATAGAGAGGTGCTTACCCGCGCCGGACAGACATTGGAATGGGCAAAACAAGTAGAGGCACAATTACTTACATTTGCCCTCGACACCCTCTCCCTGGGCCGCGCTTACTATTTGCAGGCTTCAGACTCCTCAACACCACACAAAATGCGACAGGAAAGCGAACGCGAGGCTGAAGATTATTTAAATCGGGCGGTGGCGGGGTTGCGGGAAGACACGATTATATACCACGTGCTCTCTTTGCCCGAACAACCTTCTACCGCTCTCGGGGAGATTTTGCCAGCGCCCGCCGCGACCTGCAGGAAACGTTGGAAATTGCCGAGCGGGGGGAGATGGGGCTGCATTTGGCAGATTATCATTTGGAGGCGAGCAGGCTGGCTATCGCCGAGGCTAAGGAGGAGGCTAAGGCTGAGGAAAAAGAGGAGAAACTAAAGCAAGCCAGAGAGCATTTGGAAACAGCAGCGGAGATGATCGAAAAGATGGGCTACCATCGACGAGATGGAGAAGTTGAGGAACTGTCTCTTATACACATCTGACGCTGCCGACGAGCT
>CAXHHS010000560.1:0-5296 GCA_964015645.1 uncultured bacterium | reverse complement strand
GGCACCGTCCAGGCTTTTATAAACATCGCCTTCTTGCGGCGGCGGCCAGCTAAATGGCCCGGCGTCATCCTGGTCGTCCGGGAGAACGCCATCGACGTTGAAGCCGTCAACTGTTGCGCCAATTGGATTGATACCAACCGGGGCAGTGGAATCCGCCTGCCAGGTAAGACCGCCATATTTGAAACCGGTATACGAATCGCGATCACCCAACCAGCCTTTAAAGATGAGGGCGGTGCGGGCAAGTTCGGCGGTATCATTTAGATAAATGGAAATTGCCGCCCGCGTAGCACCGGCATAATTTCCCCGGCTGTTAGGACGTTTTTCGTGGTCAGAGGTAATGGAATGCTCATCGAATTGTTTTGTTAAAAGCTCCCGCAGCCAGGCACGAAAAATTGCATCCTCCGCTGCCGGAAGAACAACCAAATCCGCAGCGACAACATAAGCGGCAGCTTCTCGCCCGACATCCTGGCTTTCGCCGCCATCTTCCGTTCCGATGGCTGCCATGCAGGCGTTGATCACATCCGTGCGATAGCTTTCCAGCCCGGTGCGGGCGTAGGCCAGTGCCTTGGCCAAAACATTGACATTCACCGAATCGCCTTGATCGGAAAGATTTGGCGGTCCAGCAGAGCGATTGGCAACGGCAATTAAATTATTCCAGGCCAAACCGGACATCGGAATTGTGTTAAGCTCTTCCTCGCTAATCCAAATTCCGGAACCGATTAAGGGCGTGGGAATTTCCGTAAAAACCGCTGTAATTTCAAAATCTTCATCAATTTCAATCGTTGCAGGATTGGCATGTCCTTCCAAAGCGCCGCTCCAGCCGCTAAACACATAACCGGGCGCGGCAATCGGCGTTAGCTCAATAATAGTGTCTTCTCCATAAGAACCACCGGGCGGATCGAGCGCGACACTGCCCGCCCCTTGAACCGTTATCGTTAAATGATATTCGGGAACAAAGTTTGCGAAAACGCTTTTGTGACTATCCATTAAAATTGTTACCGGATTTTGCGAACCGCTTAAATCACCGCTCCAGTGGCTAAACACAAAGCCCGGGTTCCCCACGCCGGTGAGGGTGACAACGGTGGCGGTATCGTAAACGGCAAAACCGGATTCATCCGGCGTAATGAGGATTGTGCCGTCATTATCATCATCCGTTACCAGCGCGAATTGAGAGCTGTGGGTCCAACCGGTCCAACCGGTGTTTTTACCGGGATCGGTGGGCATTTTTGCCGGAAACCGCGTGCCATAAAAATAATTGACCAGGTGCGCTTGCCAATCATCATCTCGCTCGCCATGATAACCGATTTCGTTATGCAGCCAATCAAACGATCGCCGGATAGCCTGGTCTTCCCAATCCCAGGTATCGTAACCGGCGCGATATAAAATTACTGCCGTGGCGATAATGCCTTGCAACGCTTCGTACACGTAATTTACATGCGGCGGAGGCCAGGTAAAGGGGCCTTCCCGGCGCTGATCATCCGGCACCACGCCATCCACATTAAACCCGTTTATCGTAGCGCCCAATGGGTTGATGCCGACCGGGTTTGCCGGGTCAGATTGCCACCAATCCTCTCCCCAGTTAAAATTAGCGTAAAGCTCGCGGTCGCCCAACCAGCCTTTATACACGGTTGCCGTTCGCGCTAATTCCGCTGTGTCTCCGAGGTAGACCGCGATTGCAGCGCGGGTAGCGCCGGCATGGGTTCCCCAATTATTGGGGCGAATTTCGTGGGTCGATACTAATGTGTTTCCATCAAGCTCTTTGGTGAGTGACTCACGCAGCCAATCGCGAAATGCCGCATCTTGCGAGGCTGGCAGCCCCACCAAATCCGCAGCAATAATATATCCTAACAATTCCCGGCCTAATGCCAGTGTTCGCCCGCCTTCTTCCGTTCCAATTGCAGCCACGCAGGCATTAATTACATCCGTGCGATAGCTTTCTTCCCCGGTGCGGGCATAAACCAATGCTTTCGCCATAATTTTTACATTTACGGAATCATCCTGATCGGATACGTTTGGCGGGCCGGCAGGGGAGTTGGCAACTGCCAGCAAATTTTCCCAGGCCGGGCCGGACGTTGAAATATTGCTAAGTTCCGCTGCGCTGGTCCAAATACCGCTTATGCGTGGGGTAGGTATTTCGGTAAAAACCGCTCTCACGGATTTGTGGGAATTCATAATCAACGTATCGGGATTTTCATATCCAAGCAAATCGCCATCCCATCCGCTGAAAATATAACCGGGATCAGCAATGGCAGTCAGGGTCACCGGCTCATCATCTCCATATAAATTATTGGGCGCTTGCGGGTTTATGGAAACAGTGCCATTGCCGAAAGTGCTCACTGTTAATTGGAATTCATCAACAAATTTACCGATGATAAATTTGTGGCCATCCATAACGATCGTGGCGGGATTTGCAAACCCGCTTAAATCGCCGCTCCAACCGACAAATGTATGATCGGCATCCGGGAAGGCGGTAATGGTGACAACGGTTGCGCTGTCGTAAACCATTTCCGGGGGATCGGCGACAAAATCGCCAGGGCCGTCATCATCCAGGTCGAGAACATAACGCGGAATCATTTTGGCATTGGCAGTTTTGGAGCCATCCATCAAAATAGAAGTCGGATTATTTGAACCGCTAACGTCTCCGCTCCAATGCGAAAAAGAGAAGCCGGAATCCGGCTCGGCGGTCATGGTAACGGTTGTGCCCAAATAATAAATGCCGCCGGCTGGATGCAGCGTTACATTGCCGCGATTGGCAGTATTCACCGAAAGCGTAAATTGGGGAAGCTCCGGCATATTTGCGATAACGTTTTTATTGGACGTCATCGTAATAACCGCCGGGTTTTGCGAGCTGTTTAAATCGCCGCTCCAGTTATCAAAGGAAAACCCCGAATCCGGCACCGCCGTTAGCGTAACGGTGCTGCCGATGTAATAAATGCCGCCGGGTGGGTGCAGCAAAACATTCCCGGAACCATTCATAAATGCATTTAAAGTAAATTGCGGCAGTTCTTGAAAATTAACGGTGACCGTTTTGTTTTCGTTCATCGTAATGGTGGCCGGATTATCCGACCCGCTTAAATCGCCGCTCCAGCCGATAAATTCATAACCGGAATCCGGTGTTGCGGAAATTGTAACGATCGTTCCGTCTTCATAACCGCCGCCGGTGGGATTGAGCGTCACATTTCCCAAACCGGTTTGATTGATGACCAACGCGTTTAACGGGTCGCCATTACCGGCGGAACCGGGTTTGATTTCCACGCCAATGACAGACCAGTCGTCAGGGCCGCTCAATTGACCATCCACTGTGGTTGTAGAAACAGTTGGCAGTTGCTTGCTTTGCAATACCAGCCCGGAAGTGCTGCCGCCGCTGCCCTGGGTAGTTTCCAAAATTTCCACATAACCCAAACCGGCAGTATGGCTGCGGTTACGAAGTGCAACGGCAGCCAGAATTGCAGCGTTATTTGTAGTGGATGTTAAATTAAAAAGGTAGGAATTGCTATCGATACCACCGGCACATTGGCCGTTTTGCCCGTTGGGATTTCCGGCAATAAATGCACCGATTGGGTTTGCCACATCCACACCGGAATAGCGCATTACGGCAATGACTGAATTAGATGGCGTTTGGGTAAATGTCGCGGTAACAATGCCATTACCACCAGGCGTTCCCTGCGCCCACCAAATTTCCAATCCAACCTGGTCGCGCCCGCCGCACTGGGCTTGCAAGCGATTCCAGGTTAAATTCAGGCCGTCCACTGCCTGAACATCAACATTGGATTTGGTTGATATTGCTGCGATATACAGTGCGTCTTTAACTAACGTGTGGCCGCCGGAAGTGCTAACGGTTAATAATCCGCTGCTACCGCCGGTTTGGGTTTCTTCCAACACTGCTTGTGCTTGCGCTGTTATTGAAAATCCGCCCAGGAAGAAAAAGATCGAAACACATAACCATTTGTAAAATCGAAACTTATTTGCCGTATTATTTTTGATGAAAAAATGGCAAACAGGTTTCGTTCTGCCAGAATACTCCATGGCAATCCCGCCCATAAATGCTCCTCTTCAAAAAAGAATGAATATTTAACTGGTCTCGTACTGCTTGTGAATCTCCCGGTGGTTTAAGTTAAATTTGAAGTTAAAATAGGCTCTGAAATACGCTAAAAAAGCGTTAGATAGAGCACACCTTAACCTCCGGGAGGTTTATGCTGCACAAAAATAACCTTGTTATCTCAAGGGAATGAATTGAAGATGTAATTTCAAGGAAACGAATTGATGAATGGCGAACCCGCCAACGCGAACAAGTTAATTCCTGTGCATTCTATGCAAGTGACGAGTCCCACAATGAAATTTTCAAAAATTTCATGCGGTTGGAAGTTTTTTAGGGGAGTAAATAAAAAATTCTCCTCCTTACTAAGTAGGCCATTTCAAAATTGTTTGTAGGTTTTATACGCCGAAGGCGTTGTAGACCAAAGCCCAGGGTTTCCCGGTTTTCGGGATACCCTGGGATATAAAGACGATTTTGAACCGGCTTACCGCGAAGCGGTTATACGAGCGTTTGTAATTCCCCATTGGGGAATATTTTTTGTAGATTACATTCTACCCAGGGTACGTCGTTCCGACAAACCCTGGGCTTTGGCCTGTAACCGCTTTGCGGTAAATATGAAATCGTAAAAATTTCAACCCTACAACCAAATATGAAATGCACTACTAAGGCGGGGAATTTGTCCCATGTTTATTGACGTTCTCAACTCCGGCCTGGGAACGAGCCAATAGGAGAAACTCTGTTTCAATAAGTATCAAGAATCGAAACAGAGTTTCGAGGTTATTGTGTTCCCAAATAGGAGTTTGGGAACAAGAGTGATAAATACCTGTCACTCCCACATTGCACTTCACGGCCCGCTGCTTACAACACCTCCCCGGAACGCCTCGTACACCATCTTATGAAACTCTTGTTTGTAAGGATAGGGCATATCGATCGATTGCGTCATCAACATGCCAATGATTTCATTTTCGGGATCAATCCAGAAATAGGTTTGATAGGAACCGATCCACCAATAGGAACCGATGGGCGGCGCGCCGCGATTCCACCAAAACCCATTGGGAAGGGGCGGCGCATTTTCATCATCTACTACAACGCTAAAACCAAGGCCAAAGCCATTGTTGGGCATACTCAATCCTAAAACGCCAATTGGAATTAGATTTTCCGGCAGGTGGTTGCGAGTCATTAAAGCGACGGTTTCCGGTCTCAAAATTCTGACGCCTTCCAAAGCACCGCCATTCAACATCATTCTGGCGACTCGCAAAT
>CAXHHS010000559.1:0-5297 GCA_964015645.1 uncultured bacterium | reverse complement strand
GACGCTCTTTCCCCGCCGAAATGATATTCGCCTAACGCTGCAACATTGGTATCGACATCGACAAAAAACGGGCAGTCGAATTCGGTTTCCATCAACGCCTTCAGCGGCACTTTTCGCCATTGCGGTTGGTGCAGCGGCGAGACGACGCCTTTCTCCCAATCCATCGGGCCGCCAATTGCTGCACCGATGGAACGGATTGTTTTTCCTTGAGTTAGATGATGGGTTAAGTCTTTTAGCAATTGCAATCCATCATCCAAATCCAACGGTGTTTCCGCCCGGATGCGTTCGAGAATCTCGCCATCCGGCGTAGCAGAAGCGGCGAGAATTTTTGTGCCGCCAATGTCCAGACCGACGATGATTTCTGTGTTAGATTTCATGATTTAAGATGTTGGCTGAAGTGTACCCCAAAGCGTATGCCAGACTTGTTTTTGCGATTCTGATAATTCGGGATGCCAAAAGAGAATACGGCCAAAATTCGAAAGATAAAACCCGTTGCCGTTCGTCGTCAAATTCACTTTTTGAACCTTTGCAGTTTCCGAGCGCACAGCAACGACGGTGGGTTTATGAACGAGATCTTTCGCAAGCCCATCGATGAAGGAAGCACCATCTTCAGGAAGTTCGGAAATTACCTCATCAAACAGAATTAAGAGGGCTGATAAATGATCTTTTAAATGAACCACGACTTCCCCGGGCAGTTCTTTTTCCACGCTCAGATCATAGAGTAAAATGATAAAATCAGGCTCAACTTCCAGCCGAAAAACGTCAATGCCGGCAACCGATTCTTTTTTTAATCTTAGCGATGCGGTTAATTCTTCAATCAATTGGGGCATTTGGGAAAGAACAGCTGTTTCCAAAATTTTCATTCGTTTATGCCCTCCAACCGGCCTTCGATTTTGGCAATATCTGCTTGCTGTAATTTAAGTGGTGGAATTACAAGGCCACGGGGTTCTTCTTCCTCAATAAATCCCTGGTAGTAATAATATCCTTCTTCAATTTCCGGCTTCTTTTTGAAAATCGCAGCTAAAAAACTGCCCAGGCCAGCATCCTGCTTTGCTTTAACCTGTGTCTCCACATCACTTCGATTCCCTACCACGCTCATTTTGAAGAGCAATTTTAATTCCTGCAATATATCTTCGTTATTTTCGTTCAAAGAAATAAGCAGGTGGAACAAGGAAACCGGGCTTTCACATAATTTCGTAATTTTTTCCTGAAGCGGGGTCAGCTGGCGTTTTGGTGTGAGGGGGTTTTTTAGAATTTCCTCATCCAGGCCGGGAAGATCTTCGTAAAGCTGTTCTTGCTTATGAAGCGCTTCAATCAAATCGATTAAAACTTCCTGGTTGCTTTTACCAATGGCAACTTCGGAAGATTCTCGCGATGACGCTTTGGTTTGGAATTGTCCTTTCGGCCAAAAGGCTAATTTATAAAGCGCTGCTTCGCCGGTTAAATCACTGAATTTGGCATCCAGCAGTTTGCCTTCATGAAAAAACACCAAACCGGTATGTTCTCCAAACCGCATTACTAATTCTTCGCTGCGGCCGCCGGCTTCCATCATTTGAATCAAATCAATCAAATTATATTCCGCAATGCTGCCCTGCCAATTCATTCCTTTTACAACTGTTGCATGAACATCAATATCATCCAAAATGCTGTTCAGAAGATAAAAAAACTCTAAACGCGGTACCGGCAACTTTATCAAATCGGCAATTGGCAAGCGCATTAAATGAGGCACCTGTTTTTCGTCACGGGTGACGGCTACGACCGGAATATATTTAAATTGATTGGCATCAAGAAGGGTAATAAAGTCGGCGGTTTTTTCATGCGTGGCGGGCCAAACCATGGCCATTTCGTATAAATCCTGTCGGCAGGCATCTACGACATCATCCAAATCTTCAATCAGTGTTAAGCGCTAGTTTTCGTCGTTAAACAGGTTCTGAATTTCGCTGATAGATTCCTTATTGGAAAGATAAACCAGGATGTCACGCATACGGAATTCCTTCTCCGGTATCAAAAGAAACTTGTTTTAGATTGTACAACAATTGGCGGGCATCGTTAAAAGAATCCGGTTCTATCGGGATCACTTCAACTTCTTCCGGCAGGTCAAATTGTTTGCGAAAATTTTCCAGGGCATTATCTGTTTCGCTATGGAAATTCATTAAACCGATTACGACAGGCACCTCATAAAACCGCGCAACTTGCTTAAGAACGTAGTTGAGAAACTCGTACTGCTGTTTTTGGGAATAATCGACCAGCAGAGTGCAGGCAACCATTCCCTGGGAAATCTTTTCCAGGATTGGCAAAAACGTATCGTCAGCAGAAACGCCAAACACCGTAAGTTTTAAATTAGACTGGAGGTTAATGCGTACAAAATCCAACGATTGCACCGTTTGAATCGCCCCTTTTTGAAATCCGGCCAATGTGCGGATAAGTTGTGATTTTCCGCTGCCGGCAACCCCTAAAATCACCAATGCACCATTGTTCGCGCCGTTCTTAAAAAGATTGGAACGAATATATTCGATATCTTCCGGTTGAAAGGAATCGGCACTTTCGGTTTTTCCGGTTTTTTCCGGAGTAATTAAACCGCGGCGGGCAAATTCGGATAATGTTTCCACCGTCTTAGCCAGCGAAAAAGGGCTGTACGCCAGCACATCTTGAAAGATGGCGTATTCCTCTACGAGATCGAGCACCTTTAATTTATCCGAGGGCAATTCCAAAATTTCGTTGGAATGAATGACGCGAAATTTCGGATTATCCATTCCGGAGCCGAATTCCTGTAAAAACACCTCGATACCGCCTTGCTGAAATTTAGACTCCGCCAGCAGCGCCAAATTCGAGGCCGAAATGGAGGATGTTTCATCCGGTTTTTGATACCCGCGAATCTCAAACGACCCGTCTTTTAAATTCAACGTTTTCAACAACGCCTCCTCATTATTGACATTGGAACTTTCCGCACCAACAACATGCCCTTCGTACACCCGGATTTTGGCATCCCAGCTTTTGTAGCGCACTTTTAAAATCAAACTTTTCTTTTCGACCATAGCATTTTGTAACACCTCTACCAGCGATGTCGATTTTACCGTTCCATGCGTAATCGACTCCTGCCGCAGTCGCCTTAGTTGATTACGGCGATATAAAATCATATTAGCGATTGCAGCGAGGTTCTCCGGTAAGTTTTCCGGTTCAATCACAACACGCTTTATGTTTTGATAGTACAAATCGAGGATTTCATCCGAGGGCATTTTACCGGCGTAAACGATGGTGGGCGTTTTCGAGTAAAATTGCCGGTACAATTCCTTGTCGCGATACAATTCTGCATTAATAATTACAATATCAGGCAGTTGTTCTCCCGAACGCTTTATCAATCCGCTAAAATCCTCGAACGTTTCCGCTTGCAGATCGAACTCTTTTAATTTTTGAGCGATCTGCCCGGCGAGTTCAGCGTCTGTATCTCCAATATACGTTAAATGAGTCATCCGTTTCTACCGCTGATTTCTGATTGCAAATAGATTTCTACCATTTTATAGATTGCGATTCCGAACGCCACGCTGGCATTTAAGGAATGCTTAGCGCCGTACATTGGAATTTCAATTGCGTGGTCAACGTGCTCCAAAAGTTCATCTTGAATTCCCCATACTTCGTGGCCAATTAGCAAGCAACAGGGGAATTTATAATCGAATGTCCAATGCGCCTGGCTTTTGTTAGTATGTTCTAACGCGAGAATGGTAACGCCCTGTTTTTTTAAATCGACCAGGGCATCTACGGCATTGGGATAATATTCCCAGGGTACTGTTTCCACTGCGCCAAGCGCGGTTTTATCGATCTCTTTGCGCGGCGGCGGCCCGGTTATTCCGCAAATAATTAGCTTCTTTATCCTGGCGGCATCGGCGGTACGAAAAATAGCGCCGACATTGTATAAACTGCGAATATTATCCAACAATACGTAAATCGGAAACCGCTCCACTTTTCGGGCGGTTTGCGCAGGCAGCCGCTGGTCGCCAATTTCTTCTAAAGCGAGTTTTTTCATGCTCTTAACTCAGGAGTATCAAACTTCAGTTTGACCACTGTTATTGTCACTGTCAAACTGAAGTTTGACACTCCTTTTGTTTAGTTTAGCCACACTTTCGACATGGTACGTATGCGGAAACATATCGACCGGCTGAACTTTTTCTACTGTGTAATCCTCGACTAACATTGCAAGGTCACGTGCCATTGTTGCCGGGTTACAGGAGACATATACAATTCGCTGCGGGGAAATATCCCGGATCATTTTTACCACATCTTTGTGCATTCCGGCTCGCGGCGGATCGCAAATGATGATCTCCGGCGGAGTCTCCGAAAGTTTTTGTAAGTTGAATCTTAAATCACCAGCCACAAATTGGCAGTTAGAAATGTTATTTAACGCCGCGTTACGATAGGCATCTTTGACTGCGTTTTCTACGATTTCGAAACCAACAACACTTTTGGCCGCTTCCGATACAAAGATGGCAATGCTGCCGGTGCCACAGTAAAGGTCCCATACAATATTATCATCAATTTCGGCATATTCTTTAACAATTTTGTAGAGATTCTCCGCTTGCAGCGTATTTGTTTGAAAAAAAGAATCTGGGGAAATCTCGAAGCGGTAATTGCCGAGCTTCTCATAAATTAGCGGCGTTCCATAAATAACGAATTGCTCGTCCCCGGTCGCAATTTGCGCTAAGCGGGAATTGATCGTATTGATCACACTGGAAATGAAAGGGAATTTCGCAACCAATTTTTCGGCGTACTCCTGAAGCACATTTTGGATCGGCGAAAAAGTGACGACATTAACCATCACTTTTTGCTCACTAAACGATTGCCGCAGCACCAGGTGGCGTAAAATCCCCTCTTTATTCCGCAGGTGATACACCGGCACTCCGCAATTTCTAAAAAAATCTTTCGAGAATGCTAACACCTGGTTAAAAAAGTCCGTCTGTATCCAGCATTTGTTAATATCGATAATGCGGTCGAAAAACCGCGGTACGTGTAACCCAATAGCAAAATCTTTTTTGATTTCGGGATTTTTTAACTCTTCCGGGGTAAGCCAGCGATTATCCGAAAAAGAAAACTCCATTTTATTGCGATAGCCAAAAATCAAAGGTGATGGAATCGGATCGTAAATAATATCAGGATAGGTGTTGCCGATGTGATGCAGCGATTCTTCGACATGCTGTTTTTTGAATTGAAGCTGCTGCTGGTAGTCCACATTTTGCCATTTGCACCCACCGCAAAAACCGAAATGCTCGCAAGACGCAGCCTGGCGTAATGGTGATGGCTCTAAT
>CAXHHS010000558.1:0-5297 GCA_964015645.1 uncultured bacterium | reverse complement strand
ATGAAGATATTTCCGCGGCGGTAAAAGAGATTCTGGAAAATGAAGGAATCAATTTTCGCCTGAATGCAAAATGTATTAGCGCTAAAAAAGAAGGTGAGAAAATCATCGTTGATGTCGATTGCGGAACCGGCGACCGGCAGGTAAGCGGATCGCATTTATTGCTGGCCGTGGGCCGCCGCCCCAATACTGATGACCTGGGTTTGCAAAAGACCGGCATTGAAGTTGATAAACGCGGTTTTATCCCGGTTGATGACCAGCTTCGCACCAATGTAGCGGGCATTTGGGCGTTAGGCGATTGCAACGGCAAAGGCGCTTTTACTCACACTGCTTACAATGATTTCGAAATTGCCGCTGCCAATTTACTGGATAACGATCCCCGCCGAATAAGCGACCGCATCTCGTGTTACGCGCTATTTATCGATCCACCTTTGGCACGAATTGGAATGAACAAGGCCGAGGCACGAAAATCCGGGCGAAACGTTCTGATCGCCACCCGGCCAATGATCCGCGTCTCTCGTGCCCGGGAAAAAGGCGAAACCCAGGGATTTATGGAAATGTTAGTTGATGCCGATTCGAAGGAGATTTTAGGCGCAGCGATTTTGGGAATCGGCGGCGACGAAATTATTCATAGTATTTTGGATGTTATGTATGCCAAAGCGCCTTACACGGTTATCCAGCGGGCGGTGCATATTCATCCAACTGTAACAGAACTGATTCCCACCATGCTGGCAGATCTTGAGCCGCTAACGGCTTAGTAGTGTATTTCGAATTTGTTTGTAGGGTTAACTAGCCTTGCTAAGTCAGGCTGAGCGGAGTCGAAGCCGCGCAGCCATGGTTCGACTCCGCTCACCATGACTACGTATCTTCGACCCGTTGTGCAGCCAGGAACTGCCTCACATGCTTTATCAAAGCATCATGTTCTTCTTCTTGCACAAAGTGGCCTGCTGCGGGAAATGTGACCGTCCGGGCGTTTGCAAACAGCGCTTGCCAGCGTGCAAGGTGCCGCTTCTTGAAGATTGGATCTTTAAGCCCCCAGAGGAGCAACGCCGGGATATCCTTGATACGGTCACTTTGCCGCCACAACTCCTCGTACCACGCACTTGAGTCGCGGAGTTCTCGCGCCAACGTCACAATCGCCTTCCGGTCGCGTGGTGCTGGGAATGGCTTGAGGTATTGCTGGTGGAGTGCCCTGCTCAATTTTGCTTTTTTTCCCCAAACCATCTTGAATAGCACTCTTAGCTCGAAGTTGAGGTATTGGAATACAACCGTGCCAAGTTGGCCGCGACCAAAAATACCGGCTAACTCGGCCATAGCCTCGCCGCGGAGCGACCACATCCAGGTGTTGAACAGGATGAGCGAGCGGACCGTATGCGGCTGATTGATGGCATAAGACAAACCAATTGGGCCGCCGAAGTCGTGCACGACCAGGGTAAAATTATCAAGCCCAAGGTGTTCGATTAGCGCGTACAGCCGATTTGCGTGATCGGCGGGGCGGTAAGCTGTATGTTGTGGCTTATCTGACAATCCAAGCCCAAGATGGTCGGGGGCGATACACCGGTATCCGGGGGCGAGTGCCTTGATCAGGTTGCGGTAGAGAAACGACCAGGATGACGTTCCATGAACCAAAACGACCGGCTCTCCCTTACCTTCATCGACGTACTGCATACGTCCGTCGTCGCTCTCGAAGTAATGAGGCTTGAATGGGTAAGCCTCGCGATCAACCCAGCTGATATCTTGCATAGACTCCCTTCATGAACCGGCCTGCGCTAGTTCTGTTTGGGCAGGATAGTATCAGTTCGTCATTAATGATTGCGGCATAACGCTGGCGATCAGGCGAAAAACAGCGCCACAATCTCCGCACCCAATTTTGTAAATAAACTTAGGCCAAATATACTAAAGGATTTAACAAGCGCAAGCGCCGATTTTTCACCTGCATTGATATGTTAGGTTTGGTGTATAGCAAGTTGAATTAGCGGCTAAAATATCCTGACCCTAATCTTAATGTTTCGAGTAACATATCTTCAGTGTCACTAAAACGGGAGGCAGTAAAATTATGAAGATTTTTCCTGTCAACTCCAGCAAAAAGTGTCTTGAGTTCGTCAAGATATGACAAGCTGCTTATATTGCTATCATCATTTTTGATTCCAGAACAAAACTGCAACAAGGTTCGTTGTTCAGTATTTAATGTAGTAAGAACAGAATCTGGAATATTTATAACGCGATATATGCTTAGTGTTGCTAAACTATCAATCATAGGTGGAGTAATTTCACCATCCCAATTGAAACCTGGAGAACCTGATTGAGTCTCAGACCATAATTCACTAAAAGCCTGAACTATTCTTCCGGGCAATTTGACTATATTGTTTATGTTATTTGTCTTAAATGCTGAGATCAATACTGCTGTCTCATTAAATTCTTCAGTTTTCGGTATCTTGTCTTCTAGTTCGCTATACTCTGACGGACTTATTAGATAAAGCATTCTGTTTATATAATATTTATATTTTTGGATTAGCCATTTTCTTTCGATACCATCCTTTGGTAAGGTAATTTCTGCCAAAGATTCATATTCTTGTATTAAAGATTTTTTTGTATTCTGAGCAAGGTTTAATAGATCATCTTTACTACTTCTTATTGTTCTGACCAACCATTTAAAGCCATTTTTTCTGTATTTTAACATCGAATGAATGTAAGCTGCATAGCGATTATACTTAGATAAAGTCATAATTCTTTGAAAGGGCAGTGAAAAACCTTCATTTTGAAATGTTGACCTTAGATCCCTAAATTCATCTGGATTAAACATCAAGTAAATTGAAAAACTTTGAACGAGGGTACCAAATGACCCATCGAAAGTTGGAATGTGATTAAGCCAAGTTTCAGAATTTACAGTGTGAGTTTTTGTTTCATTAAGTTCCAAATTCCCCATATTTGTATTCTTTAGAATACTTTCGAGTATTGAGGGTGCTGTTTTTTCCTCTTCTCTATCGCATACTAAAATGATGTCATCAACGTACCTTAGATATCTTTCACCAAATACTTTATAGAGTTCCTTATCTACGTCCTCCAAGGCTATATGTCCGATCATATGTCCCATTTCAGGACCAATAGGTATGCCTTGTGGAGTCTGTTCCAGTAAATCATTAATAAATGTACGAATTGGTTCTCGATATTCCTGAGGATGGAGGTTATTTAATCTTTTGGCTAAGCGTTGTTCCAATTCAGTTTGAGAAACGGAAGGATAGAAGTTTTTAATGTCAAATATAAGGGCATTATAGTCTGGGTTGTCTCTCAATATTTGAGAAACCTTACGATTTCTTTTTTCATACCCCAAACTATAATACTCGTGGCTACGACCTGATTTTTTAGATTTTGGCCAAAGATAACTATATGCGGCAGAGTGAGGTTGAAAATGTGGGCTTTCAGACAAAACTCTCAGAAGATAAGCTTCAACAAGTACAGTTAAAGGGCTACCTATCATGAACTTTCTATATTGAATGTCTATATCACTTTCAATTTTCTTTACACCCGAAAAATAGTGATAGCGCCACCTTTTTCGCACCCGTACTTTTCGATCTATAAAGCTATTAATCCAAAGTGACTCATCATTATTTGGAAACGAATCTGCTAATAAACGTATCCCCAAATATGTTGGGGGATGTAAATTTCTGCTATTGTTTAATGCACGAACAATTATTGTTTCAAGTTCTTTGTTCATCTTCTAATATACTCTTTGACCAGGATACTTCCATTATAGGTTTCTCTTTTAAAAGGATGCATCCACTTAAATTTTGATCCTATTGGCTCCTTATCTAATGAAGGAAACCAAGAAATTTTTTCAAAAAGTTTTTTTAGTTTTTTGAAAAGCGATTGTGATTCCCCCCAAGATGGTTCAACCCAAACAATAGTACAAGATTTGTTATACAAGCGTTCTGTAATGTGCTGAATTGATCGTTGAATACTATCAAAATCTCTGTTGCCTGCTCCACTAAATGCATTAATAAGAACTAAGTATTCTTCCTCGCCTGAAGCACTATTAAACCAGTTGTCAATAAGTTGTGCGGTTGAATCTGGTCGGGTGGCATCCCAATCATGAGTATTCCACGAAATATTAATCCCGTATTGCTGAACCCATACATTTAGTTCTGGTAAAAGGCTATTATATATTTCAAGTGCATTGTTTGAGTAATCACCGCCTGTAATACAAATACTTACTGGTAATTGAACGATGCATCGCTGAGACCTTAATTCAGCAATTGTTCCCAATAATGATAATATCCCTGCTCCTGAACCACATGGAATATCTAAAATAGTAATTTTCCCATCAGTTAAGGATGTCAGGAGATCTGATGCGATCTTGTCAAACTGTTTAATTGGATTTAAAACAAGATATTCAAGCCTAACTGCAGATGTGGCAAAGCGGTGGGTAAAGTACTTGATGGTCGCTGAATCTGAATCTCCTCCTATTATGTCAGATTCTTCAGGGGAAGGCCCACATGCATCAACGAATAGGTTTCGGGATAGCAGGGCATCTTTATAGATACGAATTAGATTTGGAGGCAAGTGAATAACACTTTGTGACCAAAGATTTCTTGGAATAGTTCCGTTTTGGGAGTCCTTCAACCCATCTCCATTAAGTGTGTCCTAATTCACATTTGTTTAGAAATGAATTTACATTTATTAGACTGAAAATTTATGCGAAATGTCATAGAATCATTTTTGAGATTATAAATTCGGAAGGAGATATATTACAAACCTAACATGATTTTCTATAGAAAATCATGAACAAACATCAAAAAAACCGAGTCGCCATCGTTTCGATAAGCAATTGAACCGCCATGTGTTGGGTAAGCTCAGAGATATCCAAATAGGGATTAACTTCTACCAAATCAAGCCCGACTAAATTTCCCCGTTCGGAAGCCATTTGGACAATCTGTTTCACATGGGTAAAATTTAATCCTTCGGCTTCCGGGCTTTCCGTTCCGGGGCAGAGCGCCGGATCAAGCCCATCAATGTCGATACTCACATAATAATTGCCCAAATCTTGCGGCAGCTTCTCAAAAAGGCTGGCGACGCCCTGTTCAAACACATCATAGTTTGAAAACACCAGGTTGCCGTGCGCCCGGCTTTCGCGCAATTCCTGATCAGTAGACTTAATTCCCCGAATGCCAAAACTGATGATTTGCTCCACAAAGGGCAATTCATAAGCGCGGCGAAAGGGGCTGTTATTGGTATATTTCAACCCCAAGAGCTCATCCTTGTAATCGAGGTGGGCATCGATCAAAATAATTCGCAGCGGCTCA
>CAXHHS010000557.1:0-5303 GCA_964015645.1 uncultured bacterium | reverse complement strand
CCATTCTACAAAAAATACCGGTCGAAGACGCCTATCTCACCATCATCGGCAAATCACCCATAAATTCCGGTTTTATTCGACTAGAATTAAAGAAGAAACTACCGGAATTAACGAAATATCTTTAAAAATTCCTATTGTTGTAGAACTACTTAATTCGTTGTAAGTTTACGGATAAAGGTTTTATTTTATCGTAAACTTACAACGAATTAAGTATGGAAGATATTTATAAAGACATCCAACCCTGGCTTACTCAAAATAAACCATTTGCCATTGTAACCGTCACCAAAACCTGGGGTTCTGCGCCGCGCGGTGCCGGATCAACAATGGCCGTTACAGCAGATATGCAAGTGGTTGGCTCCGTTAGCGGCGGCTGCATTGAAGGCACTGTAATTGAGGAAGCCCAAACCGTTCTTAAAACCGGCGTTCCGAAAATGCTGACATTCGGTGTTAGCGACGAAACCGCCTGGTCGGTGGGACTAACTTGCGGTGGTAAGGTAAATGTTCTGGTAGAAAAATACCCGGCATTTTCTGATGATTCACATGCCCGCGAAATTTGGCAAGCGCTTGATACTACCATCAAGAACAACCAACCGGCAATTTTGTTAACTAAGGCCGAAGTGGAGCAATACTCGCATCTCCTGGTTTACCCTGATGGCAGCGTGGTTGGAAATTGGGGCGCGCAAACCGAGGAAGCCATCAACCTGGCATTAACTGCTTACGAATCGCGAAATAGCGGTGAAGCGGACGTTGAGGGTTCAGCGATTTGTGTGAACATTTTTCCCCGCAAGGATCGAATGATTATCATCGGTGCCGCACATATTTCCATCCCATTAGTAAAATTTGCCAAAGACCTCGATTTCGAAGTTATTGCCATTGATCCGCGAAAAATTTTTGCTACACCAGAGCGGTTCCCGGTTCCGCCGGATCAACTCCGCAGCGATTGGCCGGATGAAGTGTTGCCACAACTCTCTTTAAATGATGATACTTACGCTGTTCTGTTAACCCACGATCCCAAAATTGATGACGTTGCATTGCATATTTTGCTGAAAAGCGACGTTGCCTACATCGGCGCGCTTGGCAGTAAAAAAACACACGCCAAACGGGTTAACCGACTGCAAGAAGCCGGGTTTAGTGAAACGGAAATCTCCCGAATCAACGGCCCGGTAGGATTGAGCATTGGCGCGAAAACACCGCAAGAAGTTGCTTTGAGCATTATTGGAGAGATTATCCAAGTAAAGCGTAATAGAATTAAAGAATAAGTGAATCAAAAGATAAAAGATCAATGAAAAATATTGCGAGAAATGCACCCTGTCCCTGTGGCAGCGGTAAAAAATATAAACAGTGCTGCCTTAAAAAAGACAAGCAGCAATCACCCGATGTCCTGTGGCAAAAGCTTAGAGAGGTGAATGATAAACTTGTTGGCGATATTATGAAATACGCCGCAGCCATTTTCGGTGAGGAGGCTCTATTTGAAGCATGGGATGAATTTGTGAATTTTAACGAGGATGAATTATTTGATTTCAATTCCCCTCAAAATCAGGCATTTTTCCCCTGGTACCATTTTAATTGGCGGCCCGAGGGATGGATCGACGAAGAAGATGACGAGTTCGAAGAAGACGATTACAACATCCCCACAATTGCACAATCTTACCTTAACCGGTATGGAAACCGGCTATCGGAAATGGAACGCCGTCTTATCGAATTAAAGTGTGCTGCGGAATTTAGCTTTCATGAAGTATTGGATTGTCACCCGGGCAAAGGATTTATGCTAAAAGATATTTTGCTGGAGTCGGAAGTATATGTATCGGAACGCTCTGCTTCCAGCGGCGCTCAAAAAGGTGACATATTGTTCGCCAAAATTATCCAATATGACGATATCGGGTTGATAATGGGATGCGGCCCGGTATTAATTCCGCCCAAACATAAACCCTTGATCATTGATCTTCGCGCGTTCATCAGGGAAGAAGAAGGCCCTATTACCCTGAAAACCCTTTTTGAATGGGATTTTGAAATTCGCGATCTCTATTTTAGCATATACAACGCGATGCATACCCCGCCGCAAATGAACAATACCGATGGTGATCCGCTTGTTTTTCACGATCTGTACTTCAAAATTATTACTACCCCGCAAAAGGCGTTTGACCGGCTAAAATCGCTTGCCCTGGATATACCGGAAGACGAATTATTAGAGGAGGGCGAATATGATGAAGATGGCAAGCTCGAAACAATTGAATTTCGCTGGTTAAAAAAAGGATTCGCCGGATCATTTGGCGGTGATTACACCACCCTGGGGCAAATTACTATCGATAAAGGTGAAATCATCGTTTCCGTTAACTCCGAAAATCGCGCGAAAAGAATTCGTAATGAGATTGAAAAACGCTTAAAAGGCCAGGTTGTGCATCAAACTACGGAAGTAAAACCCTTTGAAGTGATGATGGAAGAAGCAAAAAATTCGCCTACCCCTACGCCCGAACTACCTGAAATGACGCCAGAAATGGAAGCAGCTATCGAGAAAATGCTGGCGTCACATTGGAAACAATGGGTTGATGAGAATATACCCACACTTGGCGGAAAAACGCCCCGGCAGGCGATTAAAAACAAAGATGGCCGGGAAAAAGTTATTGCGCTGTTAGATGAGTTTGAAAGAATGGAAAACCGCCAGCATTCGGGACCAAGCCAACTTAAATATATTCGCCAAATTCGCAAAAAACTCGGTTTGTAGTTCACGCTTCAGCATATACAACCTACCTAACACCATCCCTTTTTCTGTGTCTAAAAATACTTTGAACCGCGTAAAAATATGTTATCTTTAATTTTTAAAACAATTTAAAAGCCTTAACCTAAACGCGGAAAGATGATGAAGCGAAACCGAATATTACAAATAATATTATGTTTATTTCTGGCAACAAATTTTGTGTTTGCAGATTCCGAAAACGGAACATTACAAGGCCGGATATTGGATGAAAGCGGGTTTCCTATACCGGACGCTCAAATCAAAATTGAAGAATTGGATACCGGCGGATTTAGCGAAGCGCGGGGAGAATTTGTCATTGAAAATGTTCCGCCTGGCGTGTATACTTTAAAAATTACGCACCTGGGTTTTAACAGTAAAACACTTCGTGAGATAGAAGTCGTTAGCGGAAAAACCAATTATGTTGAAACAATCCGGCTAACCGAAAAAATTGTTGCGCTGGAAGGCACAATTGTAACTGCTACTCGAACCCAAAAAAAGCTGGAAGATATTTCCACCGCCGCAAATGTGTTAGAGCACGATATTATTCAAACCCGGAATTCGAAAACATCGGCGGAAGCATTGCGGGAAGAAACAGGCGTTTTCGTACAAAAGACGAACCACGGTGGGGGATCGGCAATCATTCGCGGGCTTAGTTCCAATCAAATTTTGTTGCTGGTAGATGGCATTCGCTTGAATAACTCCACCTACCGCCTGGGAAATCACCAATATTTGACAACCGTCGACAATAATATGCTCGACCGTATCGAAGTCGTTCGCGGCCCAACCTCCGTTTTGCACGGCAGCGATGCCCTCGGCGGAACCGTCAATTTAATCACAAAACGGCCGCCGGTTTCCGATGCGGATAAGTTCCTCGATTACAACGCGAGGCTTTATGCCCGCCATGCCACCGCGGATAATGAAAAAATTGCCCGCGGAGAAGCCTCCGTGTATAATCATAAAATTGCCTTTCAAGCCGGTTTCAGCATCAAAGATTTTGGCGATTTGCGTCGCGGCGACAACAGCAGCCATCCGCAATTGGAAAACTCGACCAACGGGTTGCTGCAAAGCCCCACCGGGTTTACGGCATATGATCTCGATTCCAAGCTATTTTATGAAATTAGTGCCGCGCAACAGCTATTGTTTGCCTTCCAGACATCGCGCCAAAAAGAAGTGCCCCGGTATGATAAATATGAAAGCGGCGATAATGTCCTGTGGTTATACGATCCGCAAGAACGCGATTTGGCCTATTTACAATATGCCAACCAGTTGAATGCGGCTTTCGCCTCGAATATGAAAATAACCCTTTCCTACAACCGTCAGCAGGAAGGGCGAATTACCCAATCCGATTTCGACTCCGATATTAAAAGGGAATTGGACAATGTCAAAACAATCGGCCTTCACGCTCAATTGAACGCCAACCTGCGTCACCATGTTTTGACTTACGGTGCGGATATTTATTGGGATGATATCGAAAGTTTCCGTAATTTTACCGATGCTATAAGCGGTGAAATTACTCCCGATATTCGGGGCCGCTTTCCTGATGGCGCAACCTATCGCAGCCTGGGGATTTTTGCCCAGGATGAAATTTATTTGAGTCAAAAATTCATTTCGACTGTCGGACTGCGATACAGTTATTTCGATACCGATTTTGCTGTAGCGGCGGAACCTTCCGGGCAAACAGCTTTGGATAATGTTAACCAAAACTTTCAGGCATTAACCGGAAGTTTGGGGCTGCTGTATAAGTTGAGCCAAAACTTGAGCTTAAGCGCCAATGCTGCCCAGGCATTTCGAGCGCCTAATTTAAGTGATCTCAGTAAATTGGGCGAATCCAAAGGCTCTACGTTCGAAGTGCCCAATGCCAGCCTGGAACCGGAAAAAATGTTGAGTTTTGATTTGGGCTTGCGGGTGCATTCGAAAAAAGTGAATGTTTCGGTGGTTGGTTACTACGCCGCAATTTCCGACTTGCTGGCAAGCGTTGACGCCACGTTTAACGGTTCCCCGGAAATCATTATTAGCGGCGATACGCTTAAAGTGAAACAAAAAGACAACATCGGAAACGCCTTTATTACTGGCCTGGAAAGTGCTTTTCAATATCGCTTTAACCAATCGCTAAGTAGCTATTTAAATTTAACTTAGACACACGGCCAGAATACAACGGCAGATGAACCGGTCGGTGGAATTCCGCCTTTTTTTGGCCTGGCCGGAATACGCTGGCAGCAGAGCCGTTACAAGGGAGAGGTGTATACACGTTTTGCCGGAAAACAAGATCGCCTCTCCGCTGACGATCTGGACGATCCGCGTATTCCTGCCGGCGGTACTCCCGCCTGGCAAACCGTCAACCTCCGGGCCGGTATCGGTTTGTTCAATGGAACTTACTTCCAATTTTCCATTGAAAATATTTTTGATGTGAATTACCGAGAACATGGCTCCGGTGTTAACGGGCCGGGAAGGAATTTCGTTTTCAGTTTTGAATTTAGAAGGTAATACTAATTTGATTTGATTGTGGCGTGATATCCTTTAAGTCTCCGCTTTCTAAGGGGAAATTTAGAGGAGTTTTTTAATAAAACAT
>CAXHHS010000556.1:0-5310 GCA_964015645.1 uncultured bacterium | reverse complement strand
TTACTGGTTAAGCGGATGAAATAAGCAGCAGCACTTGTAAACCTCCGGGGGTTTTAAGCCAAATGTTGAAGTCAAGTTAGAATTCTAACAATCATACCGAAATTTTTAATCTTGATTATTTCCTGCCAGGCGCTTAAACTCACGCTTAAATTTTGTGCAAATTGATGGTACCCGCCGTCTCAAAGTCGAGAAGACGAAATTAGCCCAGGATCAAAATGGAGAAAACATTGATGAAGCGTCGCGATTTTTTAAAGTCATCGCTTGCTGCCGGAGTAGGATTATCCGTTGCTAACTCAGGAAAAACACTCTTGGCGCAGGATAAGGCCAACGCCGCTCCCAAACACCCGGTTGTGATTGCCAGTGGAAATGGTGAGCAGGCAATCGCAAAAGCGCTGGAGATGATGAAACAAGGCCGCAGCCCGCTGGATGCAGTTGTAGAAGGCGTCGCCATTGTCGAAAACGACCCGGAAGACATTACCGTCGGTTACGGCGGGCTGCCCAATGAGCGTGGGGTGGTACAATTGGATGCTTCTGCGATGGATGGCCCAACCCACAATGCCGGGGCTGTTGCGGCAATCGAAGGTATTAAAAATCCGGCGAAAGTTGCAAAACTTGTTTTGGAGCGAACCGATCATGTATTGCTGGTAGGAAAAGGCGCGCAAGAGTTTGCAATAGCGCACGGTTTTGAAGTCGAAAACCTTCTTACCGAAAAATCTCGCAAGCTATGGTTGAAATGGAAGGAAAATCTAAATCTCGAAGATGATTGGCTGCCCGGGCCGGAAGATGAATACAGCACGTTAATGCGCCAATACAAACGCCACTACGGAACCATCAACTGCTGTGCAATCAATACCAAAGGCGATTTGGCTGGCGTTACCACTACCAGCGGCCTCAGTTTTAAAATTCCCGGCAGGGTAGGGGATTCGCCGATTATCGGTGCGGGATTGTATGTGGATAACGAAGTTGGCGCCGCCGGTTCCACTGGCCGCGGCGAAGCGAATTTGAAAAACCTGTGTTCGTTTATGGTGGTGGAATTTATGCGGATGGGAAAATCGCCCGAAGAGGCTTGTTTAGCCGTTTGCGAACGGATTGTCAGCCATACCAAATTGCCTTATCTTTTAAAGAAAAATGGTCGCCCGGATTTTAATGTGCACTTTTACGCCATCAACAAAAACGGCCAGCATGGCGCCGCTGGAATTTATCACAATCCGGAGGCAAAATACGCCATCGGAGATGAAGATGGCGTGCGATTGCTGGATATTCCCTATCTTTTTAAGAGTAAAAAATGATGCGGCAAGAAACCGAAAAAATTATAACCCGCGCGCCGGGACGTGTCTGTCTGTTCGGTGAACACCAGGATTATCTCGACTTGCCGGTTATTGCAGCGGCAATTGATCGCTATGTCGAATTTTCCGCCGTGGAAAACAACGCTCGAACCTTTCGCTTCACAATGCCGGATATTAGCGAAGACCGCGTGATTGATATTGGCGATTCATTTGAAAAACTGTTGCCTCGTGATTATTTAGGCTCGGTGCTAAAAATCGCCGGCGATTACGGCTGCCAGCCGGATAGAGGTCTCGACATCGAAATTTCCGGTAATATTCCCATCAACGCCGGGGCGTCCAGTTCCACGGCATTGACGGTTGCTTGGGCGAATTTATTGCTGCGCTCTTTTGGCGCAGACCAAGAAATAACGCCAGGGTTTTTAGCAAAAGCAGCCCATCGCGCGGAAGTTGTTGAACATCAGGAGCCGGGCGGTATGATGGATCATCTTACGATTTGCCACGGCAATGTTTTGCTAATCGACGCCCAAAATGGCTACTCTATAACCGTTCTTTCCAAAAACCTGGAGGGATTAATTCTTGCTGACTCCGGGATTCCTAAAAAAACGCTGAATATATTATCGGATGTCAAACAAAATGTACTGGCTGCGATCAAGATGTTGGAAAAACAACTCCCGGGATTCCGCCTGGCGAATATTACACCGGATGAGTTGCCATCATGCCTGAAAATATTGCCGGAAAAATTAGCGCCTTATTTTGTTGCCGCCGTTCTCAATCACGATTATACAAAAAAAGCGCTCCGAATATTTAATCAACCACAGCCGGATTCCGCCTGGTTTGGAGAGTTGATGAATCGCCATCATAATGTATTAAAAAACCACCTGAAAATCACGGTACCGAAAATAGACCAAATGGTAAAAGCCGCCCTTGCTGCCGGCGCATTCGGTGCGAAAATAAACGGCTCCGGCGGCGGCGGCACCATTGTGATACTCGCGCCGGGCAATGAGCGCCAGGTGATAGAGGCGCTTCAGGAAATTGATGCAACCGCCTACTCGGTTTGCGTCGATAGCGGTGCAAAAGTTGTTTACTACCCCCAAACTTTAGCCACGAATAAAGCAAGTTAATTTTTGTAAAAATGCCTGTAGAACAAAAAACATCGAACCATTCAACCCTTGTTATTCTTGCGGCCGGCGCATCTTCTCGGATGAAAAAATCGCCCGCCGGAAAGGGGATTTCCAGCGCCGATGCCCAACAAGCCAACTCGCGAAGCAAGGGCCTTATTAGCGTCGGCAACCAGGGGCGTCCGCTCCTGGACTACATTTTATATAATGCCTATAAAGCAGGATATCGCCGAATTGTCCTGGTGGTTGGCGAGGACTATAGCGCATTTCAAAGATTCTATGGGGCACAGCGCGCGAATAACGCGTTTCACGGCTTATCGATTTCGTACGCCATTCAACACATTTACCCGGGGCGCCAAAAACCGTTCGGCACAGCCGATGCCGTATTGCAGGCATTGGAACAGTATCCCGATTTGCAATCCGGTTTTTTTACCGTGTGCAACAGCGATAATTTGTATTCTATAAATGCGCTACGCAAATTAAGACAAACAGAAAGCCCAAATGCGTTAATCCTTTACGACCGCAATGGCCTGAAATTTTCCCCCGAACGCATCTTAAAATTTGCCTTGATGGCGGTCGATTCTCAATTCAAGCTGGAAAAAATTATCGAAAAACCACTGGTGTCGGAAGTGGAAAATTATCGCGATAAAACCGGCATTGTTCGGGTTAGTATGAATATTTTTAAGTTTGCCGGAAGTTTGATATATTCTTCTCTGCAAAACTGCCCCGTTACCCCCGGGCGGGATGAAAAAGAAATTCCCACGGCAATTATGAACATGCTGCAAGAAAATCCCGGCTCTGTTTTGGGAATTCCGCTAAATGAACATGTACCGGATTTAACTGAAAAACGCGATATTGCAGCGATGCGGAAATATTTGCAGGATAATTACAAAACGCTCGATTGGCCTTAATAAGTTTGCAAGTGACCTAAAGTTTGCAAGTGATCTAAAGTTGAGTGAAAACTTTAGGCATTTTAGATCACTTGCAAATTTTAGGCGCTTAATGTGGAGCTTATATGATCCTTAACACTTCTGATTGGTTATTTATTATCGGTTTTTTTGCCATTTCCCTGGCAATTGGTCTGGCCGTTTCCCGGCGGGCGGGTGCAAGTTCCGCAGAATTTTTTCTGTCAGGAAGAAATATGCCCTGGTGGCTTTTGGGTGTTTCTATGGTGGCGACGACGTTTTCCGCAGATACACCCAACCTGGTAACAGATATTGTGCGCCAAAACGGTGTCTCCGGGAATTGGGTATGGTGGGCGTTTTTGCTAACCGGAATGCTGACGGTTTTTGTTTACGCGAAACTCTGGCGGCGCTCCGGGGCAATGACCGACCTGGAATTTTACGAAATGCGCTATAGCGGCAAAGCGGCTGCTTTTTTACGCGGGTTTCGTGCGATTTACCTCGGTGTGTTTTTTAATGTGCTTATTATGGCCTCGGTCTCCCTGGCAATGATCAAAATTGCCGGTGTAATGTTGCAATGGTCCCCGGTGCAAACGCTGCTAATTGCGTCGATCATAACGGTAATTTACAGCGCATTGGGCGGACTGCGCGGGGTTTTAATTACCGATTTCTTTCAATTTTTTATTGCCATGATCGGGGCAATCGGTGCGGCAATCGTTGCCATCAACTTGCCGCAAGTTGGCGGTGTAAGCGGTTTGCTGACGCATGAGTTTGTTTCTCCTAAATTAGATATTTTGCCGAAATTCTCCGATACGGAAGCGGTGGTAACGCTGTTAATTTTGCCATTGGCCGTTCAATGGTGGAGCGTTTGGTATCCCGGTGCGGAACCCGGCGGCGGCGGTTATATTGCCCAACGGATGTTATCGGCAAAATCGGAGCAACATGCCATGGGAGCAACGTTGTTGTTTAATGCCGCCCACTATGCACTGCGACCCTGGCCCTGGATATTAGTGGCGCTCGCCTCGCTAATTGTATTTCCTGATATTGCTTCGCTGCAAAACGCCTTTCCGCACATCGATGCTGATGTTGTGAAACATGATTTGGCTTACCCGGCAATGCTAACATTTTTACCGCATGGTTTATTGGGACTGGTAATCGCCTCGTTAATCGCCGCTTTTATGTCCACGCTTTCTACCCATTTAAATTGGGGATCATCGTATGTCGTTCACGATTATTACCGCCGTTTTGTTAATCCCGCCGCTGATGAGAAAAAGCTGGTGCAGATCGGTCGCCTATCAACGGTTGTTTTGATGGTGCTTGCCGGCATCATGGCGTTGTTGTTGAGCAATGCGCTTCAGGCGTTTAATATCCTTTTGCAAATTGGCGCTGGTACCGGGCTGTTATTTATCCTGCGCTGGTTTTGGTGGCGCATCAATGCCTTTAGCGAAATTTCCGCGATGATCGTTTCCTTTATTGTGGCCCTGGTTTTGCAGTTTGTTTACCCGCAGTTTGGTCTGCCGGAATTGTCTTCATCCGCACAACTCGTCATTGGCGTTGCGATAACGACCATCATCTGGGTAATTGTTACGATGCTTACGCCGCCTACGGATGATAAAACCTTACGATCTTTTTACCGCCTTGTAAAACCCGGCGGCCCTGGCTGGCAAAAAGTGATTCAAAAAGCTGCTGCTGAAAATGATGCGATAGAAGAAGATACGAAAGGATGGGATGTGCCAATGGGAATTATCGGAATGGTATTAGGGTGTTTAGCAATTTATAGCGCCTTGTTTGCGACCGGGTTTTGGTTATACGGCAGAACCGGCATGGCAGTATTACTAACACTGGTCTCTGTCGTTGCGATTGCATTGCTGATCCGACTTTGGAGGAAAATTCGGGTGAATTGATGCTGGATGCTGGATGCTGGAAAGTAAGACTGAACTCGTTTAAGCCAAGTAAAATTAGAAGTTTGTGGAGTTTGTAAATAGTGAACATTTAGTATCGAGT